>JAZODZ010000409.1:0-5841 GCA_045597285.1 Myxococcota bacterium | reverse complement strand
CATGGCTACGATCCGACTTGGCGTACATCCGCAAATGTTGCCAACACACGCTTTCCCGTCCGAACATGATCCGCACTCGATGCTTTCGCCGCAGCCGTTGTCGACCGTGCCGCAGTTTTTGCCAAGTTCTTCGCAGGTTTTGGGCGTGCATCCACAAATGTTGTTCGTGCACAAAACGCCGTCAGCACATGAACCGCACTCGATTCTTGCGCCGCAGCCGTTGTCGACCGAACCGCAGTTCTTGCCGAGTTCCTGACAGGTTTTGGGGGTACATTCGCAAAATCCGTTCTGGCAAAAGGCCAGTCCCGTACACTTGACGTCGCAGTCGCCGCAGTTGTTGTTGTCCGTGTTGGGGTTCACGCATGACGAACCGCACTGTATTTCGCCTTCGTCGGTCTTGCAGGATGATGCGCATTTGCCATCGCTGCACAAGGGCGTGTTGCCTTTGCATTGCACGCCGCAGGCACCGCAGTTTTCGGACGTGTTGATCGGTTTACACGTGCCATCGCAGCATTCTTCGCCGCCTTTGCAGCCGCCGCAGGCATCCTTCACGCATTTGTAATCAATGCAGGATTCACCTGCATTACAGACCGTGTCACACGAGCCGCAGTGCGCCGGACTGTCTTTCTTTACGCACATGTTCCCGCAGCAAATCTCGTTATCTGTGCAGCTCTGACAAATTTCGTTGACGATGATTTCCGATTCGCATCCGGCCACTGTTGCAAGGATAGAGACTAGAGGCAGTATCTTTTTGAGCATTTTATTTTCCTAACTAGTAACAAAAAAAACGGCACATCAAGTGCCGTTAATAGTAAGCGAAATGTCCTCAAAAATCAGCTATTTAAGAATGTAGTAACTGCCGAGGCCGTCTTCGGGTGCGCTGTTCGTGAGGATATAGACGACGCGGCGGTTTCGTTCTTCGTCCGTATTGTCGGGTGTCTGCACGGCGAGGTCTCGTTCTCCGGCACCGCGGAAATAGGTGGGGATGGTCAGGCCATGACTTCGGAACCACGTCGCAATCGAGTGGGCGCGGTTAAGACTCAGCTTGTCGTTGTCTTTCAACGAACCGACGGTGTCCGTGTGCCCCGTGATGTACAGACTGACGGCGACTTCATCGAATTTGCGAATCTTGTCCTGAATGATGGCTAGCGGTTCGTAGAGGTATTTTTCCTGATCACTTCGAATGTTGTATTTGTTGGTGTCGAAGACGACATCGGTGTGGGGAACGACGAAAGACATGATGGTGGAACTGGCCCACGCACCGCCTTCGTCAGAAACTTTGATGTCGATGAGAACCGGTTTTTGTGCATTGGGTTTCCAGGAAAGTTTGTATTTGGTCTGGCCTGCCACAGGTTTGTCAAACTTGTCGATGATGGAACCGTCCTCGGATTTTACGGTCAGTTCGACGCGTGAAAATGGCCTCGAGACGGTGAGCATGACGTGATCGGTTGCGGGTGTCAGCGCCTTGATTTCGCTCAGATCGACGGTCATGGAGAGTGGCGTGTTGGATACAACCCCGGAAACGAACTCGTAAGTGGCGTTCGTCGAAACCTTTGCGCCAAGCCCCGTATAGCCGGTGATGATAATGCCGCAATTGAATCGCCCTGCTTTCTGAGACCAGGTGATATCCTGCGTTTCGCCGCGTTTCATGTGCGCATACTGGCGATGGATGACGGTCGGTGCGCAATTCGTGATATTGACTTCGACATTCTTCAGCTCTGCGTTTGCAATGAGACGAACCATGGCCGGCTTGTCTACGGGATGATTGTTGATCAAATTGAAGCTCATAGGATTCTGAGCCGAAGCCGATGCTGCAAATGTCGTGAGCATTGCAGAAAATGCCAATCCTGCTGGGATGAGATGATGATATTTCATGGCAGACTCCAAATATGGCGGTCGACGATTTGGAATGACGAACATTTTTTTCAGACCGGAACGAAGTTCCGTTCAGGGCGACGCATTATGGCAAGAAACGATCCCGAAATAAAGATAAGGACAAAAAAATCCGCGTAGGCGAAAACAAACACATCGAGCACAATCATCAAGGGACTGTGTTACAAAATATAGATAAACAATTATCTTTTAGGCGATTTTTCGCTATAACCACATTTCGACTATTTGGGCGGAAAAATCTTAAATTTTTGCCGCCATTCGAGGTGTTCCATGCGTAAAAAACTGGCATTATCACTCACGAGCGTTTGCATAGCATTGATGGGCGTTTCGGTATCGGGATGTCTGAGCATCGATGATTTCGTTAAATTCGAACAGGAAGAACCGCCCGAACCCGGCAAAGTTGAGATACCCCAAAATCCGAAAGATCCGGGCGAAATCGATACGCCGACAAACCCGCCGGGATCTGGCGGAATCACGCCGGGCAAAGAGAATGAACCTGGCACGGAACCCGGAAAAGAAGGCGAATCGACAGGCGGCAAGGTTACGCTTCCCGAAGAACTGGCTCTGGAACTCATACAGCCGGCTTCGGGCGATGTCCGCGGTGGATACGAAGTGCGCGTGCACGGAAAGCTTTTCGATAAGACAGGAGCCGTCCGTTTCGGGTCGATAGCATCCCCATCCCAGATATACGTCAATTCGAATGTCGTGCGAGCCATTGTTCCCGAAGGAAAACGCGGGTGCGTCGATGTTTTCTGGACGCAGGGCGATGAAAAAATCACGCTCAAAGACGGGTTCTGCTATACCGAAGATATTGCCATCGCGTCCGTCATGCCGAACAAAGCGGTTGCGGATACCGCGGTTGAAATCCAGATTACAGGGGCGGGGTTTGACGAAAAAACGCACGCCTATGTCACGGATTCGTCGGGCACGACGTTGCCACTCGTCGATATGCAGGTCGTTTCTGGCACCGCGATTACCGGTCTTCTTCCCGTTCTCAATCCCGGCAAAGTCTCTCTGACCGTCATCAATGGCGATGGAAGCGATGAACTCTCCGATGCAATTGAACTCTTGCCCCAGATCACGGTCGACTCGATTGAACCGGCGATTGTCAAGTCCAGGCAGTCCGAGCAGATCGTCATCACTGGGAATGGCTTCCTCGATGACACGATGTTCAGAATCGACGGACAGGCGGCTTCCGTTTCCGATATCACCGCCACATCCGCAACGATTACAGTACCGCCGCTCAGTGCCGGCGATTACGACCTCGTCATCATGGATTCTTGGCGTCAGATTCGCCTCGAAAAAGCCATTCATTATTTCGATTATTCGGGATTGCCGCAAATCGTTGCTGTAACACCGAATGAAGGCATTACCCAGGGAGGCGGCACGGTTTCCATTCTCGGCGTTTATCTCCCCGAAGAGGGCGATGCGGTGTTCGATACCGCCAGTGCAACGGTCAAGTCTCGCTCGAAGGACAAGTGGGTCGTCGAGACGCCTGCGCATGATGCTGGTACCGTCGACATTTCCATCGGCAAATACAAACTCGAAAATGGGTTTAATTACGTCCAGGGCGTGGCCGGGTTTGCCGCAACGTCGATTTCTCCAGGCCATGCCGTCGTCGCCGATGACACGACCGTCGAAATCACAGGAGCCGGGTTTAATGACAAGCTCCAGGTCAGTTTCGGCCCGTGGGTTTCCGAAAAAGTCACGGTCAAGGACAGTTCCCATGCCACAGTGTCGGTTCCCAAAGGTGCCGGTACCGTGCCCGTCAAACTTTCACAGGGACTTCAATCGGCACAGCTTTCTTTCACTTATGACGAAAATGTCGCGATTACTGGCGTAACGCCTAACCAGTCCGTCCTGACCGGACAGACCCAAATCGAAATCCACGGAACCGGCTTTACCCCCGATATGAAAGTCATTATCGACGGCAAGGAATACGAAATTACCTACGTTTCGTCCGGCCTGATTTCGTTTGCCGCGCCCGCGCACGATGTCGGGACAGATACCGTCTCGATCAAGTGTTCCGATGGTTCCGTCTGCGCGACAACCGAGCTGACGTGGTTCAATCCGTCCGGCATCAACACAAGTGCCGCTGGAACCACGCTCAATGGCGAACTGCATGTGACGGTTCTGACGGTCGAAACGGCAGTGCCCATTCCGAATGCCACGGTCTATATCGGAACCGATCTCGATTCTGCCATCAGCGGAACGACCGATGAAAACGGCCGCGTTTCCTTCTTTGACGACCGAATTGTCGATGCCCAGATCATCGTCGCCTGTGCACCGGAACATTCGTGCAACACGATTCAGCCGATCAATGCGAGCAATATCACGCTCTTCCTCGAGGACTGGCACGCCAACGATTCATCGGGTTCTATCGATATCGAGACCCCGCCGGAACCCGATCCGTCCGAAGGCAACATCATCAATCCCATCGTCATTACGACGCCTTATGAGCCGAAAGATCCCTATTTCAAGGGAACTGTCGGGAGTTTTGGCAAGGTCGAGCTCGTGTCGAACCCGAATCTCGTCAAGGCAGGTCTCGTCATGCAGTCGGCGCTCAGCCCGTACATGATGTCCTACAGCCGCGATGACGTTTACCTCATTCTCGAAGAAGGCGGCGAATACAGCATCAAGGCACGCAAAGGCGATGTCGCAATCGCCCTCGTCTGCGGCCTTTATGACAAGGAAACAGGCGGCTTCCAGCCCAAATATATCGGCGTCAAGCGGCATCAGTTCGTCACCGACGGCGCAGTCATCGTGAACCATCTCGAATGTCCGCTGCCGCTCAATCGCAAGCAGGCTGTCAAACTTCTCGATGCGCCGCTTCATTCGGGGCCGAATGTCGTGTATGCGTCGTCCTATATTTTTGTTGGCGACGAAGGCTATATCGGTGGCTTTATGAGCGGGAAATCGGATACGGATTACGTCGTCGTCACGCAAATGCCGCCACTCGTCGATGAGCTGGCCGAATCGACATTTGCCATGACCGTCGGTGCCTATACGAATATGTCTTCCCCGTCGACCGTGTTCAACGTCTACGAGGTCATTCCGTCCGACGAAACGCTCGAAGTTGGGCCGGCTGCGCCAATTCCCGTTTTCCATACGCAGACGACCGAGGACATCCTCAAGACCGGAAACATCCAGTGGTCGGTCGAGTATCCGCAGAACGTCGATTTCTATTCGCTTGTCGTTCGTAGCTATTCCACGGCCGGAACGCGCCTGCTGTACCAGTTCTATCTGCCTGGCAATGCGACATCGGCCGAGTTCCCGACGATTTTCAAGTGGCAGGATGACAAGAGCGAGCAACTCTATGTTTCGCTAACTGCCTATAAATCCGTCCGTGAAGGCTTCGATTTTAACAAGTTCTCGACCGGTGACACGCGCTGGAATTACATCCATTCCTCTGCGTCGGCGTCGTTGGTCATTCGCGATCCGTCGAAGCAGAAAAACTAGTTTTTTTCGGTGTTTGCCGCCTATTGACATACGGCGGCATTTTTCGCCGCCTATTGACATACGGCGGCGGCGCATTGCTATTGCATACGCAATGCGCTCTGCTTTTGGGGCACCATCTCCAACCTGAAATTATGGACAAACGATACCAACTCTCTCCCAACATCGACATCCAGCCGCTCGACGATCAGCTCATGGTTCTCGATTTGGCACAAAACGCATACTTTTCCCTCAATGAATCTGCGCGTTTCCTCATCGAACGCATTGCCGAGGGCAAGTCGATCCGCGAGATCATCGATGAAGCCCTCGATGCCTTCGAGGACGTGTCGGCCTCCCTTCTTGCCGACGATTTTAACAGCACGCTCGCCGAATTCCTCGAACTCGGGTTCATCGTCGAAAAATAAGGCTTTTTCGACCTCACCCCCGCCGCTATCGCGGCACCCCCTCTCCATAAATGGAGAGGGGGGAGAAAAATTGGGGGAAATCGCCTTT
>JAZODZ010000408.1:0-2765 GCA_045597285.1 Myxococcota bacterium | reverse complement strand
TGGATACACGACATAGAAAGACTTTCGATAAATAGAAAGACCTTCCATAAATGCTGATAAATCGCCCTGAAAGGGCGAAAAATTTCAGCTTTTACAACGGAATTTGCGTGTGAGGGGGGCAGGGAGGTGAGGCCAAATAGTTATTCCGCCGGAGCCGTAAAACCAACCTCATTGCTTTCATCGCGTCCGTAGGGATATTCTGGTTCTATGTAACAGAATTTGTGCGTCCCGATGTCGTCGCGACATGAATAATTGCTGCGGCAATCCCCACCCTTGTCACACTTTTTCAGACAGTAACTGATGGCATCCGTAAAGAACACGCAAGTGCCATCTTCGGGGCATTCCTCGTCGTTCTCGCAGTTATAAACGAGGCAATAACCGCTTGGCGAGTCGGTATCGCAGACCATCCCGTTCGGACAGTCGTTCGAGGTCTCGCATTTATCGCCAATGGCCGCTTCACATCCCGTCAGAACGAGACCAGCCAATAATATCCATATCAATTTTTTCATAAATATCTCAAAGAATGACTGCTGAACCGAAATTCCGGCACGGTTTTCTAACACTTATTAAAGCCTTTTGCCAGATGTAACTCAAACTCCCTCATCCCCCTCCCCACTCAAACTCAAACTCAAACTATCCTTGCTCAACTCACTTTCTCCAATTGCTAATTGCTAATTGCTAATTCCTAATTCCCTCTCCCCATTTTGCGAACTCTGTGCTATACTGCTCCGCCCGGGTTTATCCCTCTAACGATTGACCCCGAATTGGAATGCTTCAAATTCTCATTTCACTACCGGATTTAAGGAATTAATCATGTCCGAACCGACTATGTACGACAAGAAAAGATTCGATAAACGACTCATTGAACGACATCTCAAAGGCGAAGCACTTGGCGGAGCCCTCGAAATGGCCCGCATTACCCCCGAAGAACTCCAGGCGCATCTCGATGCCCTTCCAGACCTCGCCAGCGAATGCGAACCCGTGACAATTAAACAGCCTATCGTTTCTGATTCTAACGAAACCGATGTAGCCGCCGAATAATCCGACGGAGTTCCCTATGGATACGAATGATACCAATCGCGGAATGCCTTTTTCGGCATTCGTTCTGTCACTTTCTACAAGTGCTCTCGCGGCACTCGGTCAGTGTGACGATCCCGCTTTCCTGGAATTACCCCGTGATCCGGAAATCGCTCGCAACAATATCGATATCCTTCTGATGCTGCGCGATAAAACGGTTGGAAACCTCAACAAAGAAGAAGAAAAACTTCTCTCCACCGTGATTTACGACCTTCAGATGCGGTATTTGCGCGAAACACAGCACTAGTCCTTAACTTCACGTCCACTCATCAAAAGGCAACTATGACTGAACTTTTCTGCGGCTGCTCCGATCTTCCCCATAATCGTAAGGATTTTTATCAGAATGCGACCGCTATCGAACATCGCGTAGGGCTTTTTGCCCCACCCAAAGCGCGTGTCCTTAAATCCTGGGCTGAAGATGCCGCTCAGGCAAAATCCCCCATGCGCACGATTTGGGTCGCCTGGCAAGCCTTTACGCACCGGCCTTCCGATATCAAAAAAGGCTTCGGCATGAAACTGCAGCCCGGCGATTCCCCCGCCAATCTCGGTCATTTCCAGAAAACCCCCGAAAACCTTCGTGTTTGGACTCGTATCAAGGAACAGGCCGTCAATATTCGGGCTTCTCATATCCTGCTCGAAACATCCGCCAGCTTTACCCCGTCCGATGCCAACAAACGCGCACTCGAAGCCTTTGCCAAAGACTGGGCTGAACTCCCCGAGGGCATAAAGCTCGTGTGGCACGCCGCCGGTTTCTGGGAACGTGAAGAAACCGTCTCGCTCGCCTCTAAACTCGGTATTATCCCTGCTATCGATCCCCTCGTCGACGAACGCGAAGCCCTTCCTGATTGCCCCGAAATCTACTTCCAGATGCTCGGACGCCACGGCCTTATGGATACCTATTCAGACGACGACCTCGCCTGTATCCTCAATGCCGCCGCCAACTACGATGATGTTTCCGTCATCTTCAGAACTTGCGACTCACTCGGCGATGCAAAACGTCTCATCAAACTCTCCGAAAATTACGTCCCCGAAGAATCATTCTCATTCGATTCCGATGATGAAGACGATGAGGAATTCGACGACGAGGATGAGGATTTTGAAGAGGATGACGAAGATTTCGACGAGGATGACGATATCGAATAATAACAATGCCTTCACAAACAAAAAGCGCCCCTACGGGGCGCTTTTTGTTTTGGCAATAAATTAAGGCCTAAATTAAAGGCAATACTCTCCCCCCTCTCCCTTGGAGAGGGGGGCAGGGGGGTGAGGCGATGACATCAACCGAGAGCCATAACCCAGTCAATCGAGGTGTTCCCCAGGGCATCAAATGAGAGGATGCCGTGTTTTCCGTGACCCTTGACCGCCTCTTTGCCGTTATACGACTCAAACCCGTTCAGACCCGAGACGAGACCTGCCTCACCATTCGGAAGTGTCATCACGAGGCCTTTGTCTTCGACGGCTTCGATGCGAACTGCCTGGTGATTGATGCACGCCATCACGGCATGGCCTTTCTGGAGCTGTTCGCGTGCGGCTTTTGCCCAGAACCCGCGCTCGTGCGCCTGGCGATCACCCGTGTTGCTGATGGAATTCGTCAGCATGCTGTAGCTGATGCCCATGGCATTGACCATGCTGCCCCAATTCTGCATCCCGCCGTTTTCGGGCAGACGCTGTTCGCGGCGAACTTGTTC
>JAZODZ010000407.1:0-11530 GCA_045597285.1 Myxococcota bacterium | reverse complement strand
TGTTTTTGGGGGGATTTGATGGGGTGGTGTTTTTCTTGGTGCGTGGCATGGTGTGTGACTCGGTTGCTCTATTCATTAATAAATTCATACATACGCTCTTCCGAACCATCCAGCTCGAAATCGCATGCTTTGCATAAATATGAATTCGGTTCAAAAAATAACCTTGTATCGCTATCCATGAGAAGTGAAAACAGTTTCATTCGAAGCAATCTTGCAAATGCCGCATCATCACTCAGGTTTAGCTTATTCATGAGATGCTTTGTCAATGCAATAACACACATGCCTTTGGTCGTTTCTATTCGGCTTTCGGTAATCATACTACCTCCAGTTAATCAACGAAATATTCGTTATCAATCTATCTGCAATATCCTGTTTTCCAATGTAATACTGGATACCAAGATTCTCTACCTCAAGATTGTTCAGCAAAATTCTTTTAGTATCTGCACTGCCAATCCTTCCATACACGCCATCCCAATAGGCTTTTAAACATAAGATCGTATTATCATCGGCTGTTGGACCAATAACCACATCATAATGATGAGGTATACCGCCTTCACTTCTACACAATAAAACGAAATCCAACCAATCCATATCAGCTGTATCAAATACTTTAACATTCAGTTTACTCAAATAACTAAGATCAAGTTTAATCTCATACAATCTTTCCGATATACCTTCTGGCTTATCATTTCTCATTCGTTTCGTGGCTTCGCGATACTTTTTATGCATCATTCCGATTGCCTGTGATTTAGATAAAGCCAAATAAAAACCTTTTCCAAAGTCTTTATGATTTCTTCCCATCGAGACATCTACTTTGGAAATCTCATAAATTGTACCGTGGTATAATGTATCATGCATTTGCAACATAACGATCAATCTCCTCCACCATTTCCTGTTCGCTCATGCAATCAAAAATTTCCGGACACTCGGACACAAAATGCAGAATGCCATATTTCGAATTCAGCTCCAGAAATTGCTCATTCGTGAGTGAATGCGCTTTTTTATAGTACTCCGTGACGAGGTACATTAAAAAAATCGTATTGTTTAACTCCTTGTCTGACATTGTTTACCTCATAATTGTTATGATTTCCGACACAATGGGGATGTTGTGTGCGTGATTTGATGGGGTGGTGGTTTTGCGTGTGCGTGGCATGGTGTGGGATTCCTGTTCTACGTGTGCTGCCGTGTGCTGCCGTGGGACGACGTGGTGCCGTGGGCCGCCCGCCGTGGGCCGCCGCTGCGCGGCTCGCCCGCCGTGGGCCGCCGCTGGGCGGCTCGCCCGCCGTGGGCCGCCGCTGTGCGGCTCGCCCACGGCTAGATTAATCATCGATGATTCGCTCATCATGATCAATACTGTATGCATCTAAAATATGCTCATATTCTTCTGTGACACTGATCACTCCGTGGTGTTTTGCCTGATTGCGAATGTAATTCAATGTATTGGCTTCTGCCGATGGACTGACCGAGAATGCTCCATAACCATCTTGCCACGCAAATGCCGCATATCGTTCGTGGATTGTTCTCAACCACTTGCTACTATCAGACTTGATATTTCGAACAAATGCACACAACGAGATCGTCTTGGGTAATGTACACATAATGTGAATATGATTATATATTCCCCCGACTTGGAATGGAATTCCCCCCATCTTTTTGATTGTTCCTCCAATAAAACGAAACAGATGGTTCAAATCTCCTTCGGCAATGCATACACTTGTACACTTGACATGGAATACCAGATGAATCGTATTCTTCACGAACGTATTAGCCATAACCTCTCCAAGAGCAGAATCACTTTATCCGTGGGCGAGCGCAACGCGCGGCCCACGGGGAAACGAGCGCAACGCCCCGCCCACGAAACGTGTGCAACGCCCGGCCCACAGAATCACTTTATCCGTGGGCGAGCGCAACGCGCGGCCCACGGGGAAACGAGCGCAACGTGCGGCCCACGGGGAAACGAGCGCAACGTGCGCCCAATCTGACGGGGTGGCGCGTATCACCTCAACGACTTCAATTCATTCACCACACTCTGCAACAAATCCACGGCTTCCTCCAGCTGTGCAATCGCATCCTCGCCACTTTCAATCGGATCGGGCAAATCCTCATAATCGACGATGGAATCATCGCGAATCAGGCCAAGGTCAAGGCTATTGCCTTTCTCGGCAATTTGCGCCCGGGTAAATACATTCCAGCGTTCATCCTTTATTTTGCGACGGTCACTGGCTTGATATGCCTTTTCAAAGTCCGCAAAATGTTCGCGTTTGAGCGGATTGGTCTTACCAAAAGAAGGCATATTCGTGCGCAAATCGTAAAACCAAACCTCTTTTGTATTATTCTTGTCGGTCTTGCCACGCGTGAAAAATAATACATTCGTTTTGACACCCTGGGCGTAAAAGATGCCGGTCGGCAGCCTCAAAACCGTATGCAGATTGCATTTGTCCATCAAGTCCACGCGGATGCGCTCGCCATCGCCGTCGGCAAAGAGCACGTTATCGGGCAGCACTACGGCAGCACGAGCTTTGCCGTTGGCTTTTAGACTGCGATAGATGTGCTGTAAAAAGTTCAGCTGTTTGTTGCTCGTCGGAAAGGTGAAATCATTGCGGGACGCGCGTTCGCCGCCCTTTTTCGTACCAAATGGCGGATTGGTCAGTACGAGATCATAGTCTTTCAACCGCTCGCCTTGTGTGGATAAGGTATCGGCGAGCAGAATCTCGCCATTGATGCCGTGAAGCATGGCATTCATGAGGGCGAGTCGGTGCGTGTCGTGTACGAGTTCACAGCCGGTAAATGCCTTGTTGCGTTCGAAATCGGCTGTTTCTGCATCGAGATTGAAGAAATCGTCCGTCTGTGTTTTGACGTATTGATGAGCGGCTATCATAAAGCCAAATGTGCCGCACGCGGGATCGTTACAACGTTCGCCAGGCTGCGGCTTCACGAGACGTGTCATCACGTCGATTAGCACGCGAGGCGTAAAATACTGGCCGGCACCCGATTTCTTCTCATTGGCGTTCTTTTCGAGCAGACCTTCATACAAATCGCCAAGGCCTTCTTCCTGCGCCGAAAACCAGTCCAGACCATCGATGGTTTTGATGATTTTTTCGAGGTTTTTCGGCTCATCGATATTCGTCGAAGCACCCTGATAGATTTCGCGAATGCGTCCCGTGCAGTTTTCCCCCAGATGATCGAGCAAATCTTTATAATAACTTTTCAGCTCAATCCCACTTTTGGAAATTAATACATTCCATCGGTATTTCTCGGGAATCTGTTTCTCTGTGCCAGTTTCATTCGCCATTTTCAGAAAAAGTATATAAGTCAGTTCCGTCACATACTGATGATAGGTAATGCCATCATCGCGAAGGACATTGCAGAGATTCCAGAGCTTTGAGACAATTTCCTGAGTGGTCATGCGATTTTTCCTCCGTCGTCATACAAATATTCATTCAATTCCTGTACAACGCTTTCCAATTGATTCTTAAAGATTTGATTCAGTCTTGCAAAGCCGCCCTGTGCCTTGAATCGCCCATCTTCATCAAAGACATCGATATTCAGCACAGATTCTTCGAGCAGATATTTTTCCATGCGTGCAATCCATGTCAATTCCGGGGCGCTAAATTGGTGCGCTTTTCTGAGTTTATCGACGGCGCTTTGGATTCGTATTTCGTGACTTATGAGTGCCGAGCCAATGGCATAACGACGAATCAGACTGATGATATCTGCCGTGATTTCCACGTTGGTCATCTTTGATATCGCAGTATTGAGCTTTTGCGCGGTAAAACCTTCGCGATCGAGTGTCAGGCGCAGATTTTTCAGGCTTTCGCGTGTCAAATCCTTTGGCCGTGTACAGACGATATTTAAAGCCGCGATTTCATTCATATTGGATTTGACGAAATCGGCAAAATCGTCCAGATAATCTTCAAGCGTTTGGCTGTCGCCATAACCGCGTGTGTGCGAAATGACTTCATCTTCGGCATCTGAGATCACGACCGACCTGCCCTTACCGGATTTGTGTTCATCCAAAAAGACAAACAAATCCTCAAAGGAGAGCAATTTATCTTTGGCTTCTACCGCGCTTAATTGCTCGATTTCGTCTATCAACTGCGTAGGATCGAGACCACCAGTCATGCTGATGAAATGTTCGAATGTCGCATCTGTCATATTGCGCTTTTTTCGCTGTAGTTTAGCGACAATTTGATCCACCTGATTCGCAATCTGCGCCCCGTCGTCCATGACTTTTAATCCATCCAGAAGCTGCCTGAAACTGGCGGAAGGATTGGCGACGACAGGTTTCATCGTATTGACATCGGCCAAAGATTCATACACACCCACGGGATCATAAATCTCAAAATGCGTTTTATGAATTTCGGGACAGAGACGCGTCGCACGCCCCATCATCTGTTCGAATAGAATACGGGATTTCACGCGTCGCATAAAGACGAGTGTCGTGATCTCCGGCACATCTATCCCGGTTGTGAGCAAATCCACTGTCACGACAATGCTGGGATACAATTCATTTTTGAAGGATTTGATGGCCTCTTTCACTTTTTTAGGATTGCCGCCACCTACGCTGCCAGTGATCTTTGCAATGGCATCGTTGTCCAGGCCTTGTGCTGCATAGATATCGTGCAGAATACGCACGATTTGGTCGGCATGTGCATCATCTACTGCAAAGAACAATGTTTTCCCGTGTTCGCGTGGATTCTGTGGATCGAGATCGCGGGCAATTTCTTCGAGCACAGCACGATTAAATGACTCGGTAATGACTTTGCGGTTAAATCCCTCGATATCGAAATCCAGTTCATCATCCAGCAGTTCACTATTGATAATTTCTCCGGTTACTGAATCATAGCGAGCGATGGTGTCGCCTTTTGTATAATGAATACCTTCGTCTCGAAGTTTTGTATGAATATTGTGCGGCAAATCGTGATCAACCAGATAGCCATCAATGACGGCTTCGCGATAGGTATATTTAAACACCGGCTGGCCAAAGATCTGCGTCGTTTGCAAGGCCGGTGTGGCCGTGAGTGCGATTCTGACTGCATCAAAGTATTCGATCACACTTCTGTATTTGCTCAGATAATCGAGCTGATCGCGATATAACAATTCATCTTCGCCCATTTCCTTGTCGAGAATATAGCCGCGATGCGCTTCATCAATAATTAATAGATCAAAATCTGTGACCGCTGGAATTGTATCATTTTCATTGTATAAAATGCGCTTGACCATACTCTGCACAGTCGCGACCTGTACACGAGTTTCGCTGTCAATACAGCCATCACTCAGTCCATTAATGTTATAAATATTATCAAGCGTCATCAACTCTTCGAGTTTGACATCTTTAAAGACATCCATCGCCTGGTCGCCGAGGGATGTACGATCGACGAGAAACAGGATGCGTCGGAACCGTCCCGATTTTAGGAATCTATAAATCAGGCCCAGGATTGTACGCGTTTTGCCGGTTCCGGTCGCCATGGCCAAAAGGATATTCTCCTGCCCGCGAATCACAGCCGCTTCTGCCGCCTGAATGGCTTTAATCTGATACGCACGTAGATTCAGGCCGTCACGGTCTCGCAGCAAATCGTAAGGCATTGCCTCGAGCGCACGATTTCCAGCTTCAACATCTCTTTCCAATAATTCAAGAATACCGGTTGGGCTTATCCAGTCTTTTAACGGCTTCGGTATATTGTTCGGTATCCGCAAATCCAGAAACCATATTCCAGATTTCGTCTCGAGCTGCTTCAAATAGGGACGGCCATTCGTTGCAAACGTAAACGGCACCTGATTCTGTCCCCATTGCGAAATCACATAAGATGCATCTTCCTCGCGGATATGGCGCGAATAGTCCTTGCACTGATAATCAATCACAGAAGGAATATCGATATGTTCTGCCTTGGCTTCGATGGTTGCCACGAGCTTCGTGTCAATAAATAACGCATAATCCACAAATCCATGTTCGCTCACGCTGGAATTCGTCGGCCATTCAGCAACGGCCAGATTTCTGCCCTTTTCCGGGCGCGTGCCGCGTGAATAGCGCAGTTGTGCAGAATCGACTTCCCAGCCAATTTTCCGCAGCTGTTCATCAATCAATCTACGCGTTTCCGCTTCAGACATTTCATGCGGGTTCGGATTTCTCTGTTCGACATCATCTGCAGACATTTACACACCATTGCGCCGATATGGATTGCGAGCCGTATGCGCCGACGGCGCATAGGCGATCACCCACGGCGTATCGGCCGCAGGCCGATAGCCGTGGCCAAAACAGCAACGCCCATCTTTATCCTTTCAATCGCTGTTGACTTCTTTGAGCGCTTCGAAGTCCTGTTTTTTAGCCTTTTCGTCGTTGCCGTTGTCATCACTCGGATTGTCCGATTCCGTCCCCATCAGCATCTCGGGTGGGCCATAGATCCTTTTAGGCGTTTCCTCGCTTTCGGGGAACTCTGGTGCAGACTCGTTTTCTGGTTTTGCAGCATCCGCAGGTGCTTTGACATCTTCGTTCTCAACAGATTTCTTGTAATCGCCATAAGTGGCAGGCGGACCGTAAACATCCTTTGCCTCTTTCATGCATCCGACGGTGAATAATGACGAAATAGCGCCTGTAATGACGCTTATCAATCTCGTTATTGGCTTCATTTCACACTCCTCATGGTTGTGTCGCAACGCCGACTAAAGCTATCTCCATTATATTATATCTGGCTGTGTTTAAACACAGCGAATTTTTTGCCCCCTTCCACGCTTACACGTTCGATCCGATATTGTGTGTATCGGTCGAATGGCGTATATGCGGCCGCCGGGAGGTCACCGTGAAACGAAGTTTGCATCATATCATTTGTAGTTTTTTCGCCTGCCTGGGATTGCTGGCAGGCCTCGTGTTCGCATCGCCAGCCAATGCAGAACCAGCTTTCGACGGTATTTTTGCGATTTCTGGATTTCAGTCCTATTTCACGCAGATTCTGAGCAATTCTGCCAAAAACGGCGGTTATGCCGTCTCCGGGCGAGGAGGTTTCCGAATCGGTCAGTGGGGCGGGTTCGCAGAATTGCAGTATGTCGGATGGACGGGATACTCCCGGGAACAGAAGGATGCGCAGGCGAGTTACAACTTCGGACTCGGCTTCGAATACCTTTATTTCGATAACCGGCTTCGCACCTCGCTTTCGCTCGGCATGTCCATTCTCGGCACCGAAGCCGTCCCTGACCCGCCTGGCGTCGTCGGCCTCTATGTCGAGCTTGTTCCGTCAAGCTATGTGTTCAGACCGTGGAAGCACATGAACCTGATTGTGACGCCGCTTTCACTGTACGTCGGAATGCCCTCGCTCGAAGGCATACCGCTCGTCATTATTCAGTACCGTATGTCCGTGACCGTGGAGTTCTCGATATGATGAAGAAACTATTTGCACTGATGCTGTCGTGCTTCGTCAGTCTGTGCGCGGTAACGGTGATGGCACAGCCCGTGTTTGCCGAGGACGAATCTGAGACCGAGAACCGTGTTGAGGCCGAGAACCGTGTTGAAGGCGATGGCGAAGAGATTGTTGATGCAGACGAAGCCAAAGATGAAGCCGAAGTCGAAGCCAAATCTCACTCGCTGGCCGGACGCTGGTACATCGAGGGACAAATCTCCCTGAGTATTCTGACAGACAAGATCGACAGCTCCTATTTCGCGGAAACATTCGGATTTTCCGTCACTGCGGGATATGGTTTGACGGACAACCTGATGATCATCGTCGTGCTCGAACAGAACAACTGGAAACGCGGCGAACGCGGCGGAAAATGGGATCCCGGCGTGTTCAATGCAGGCATTGGTGCGCTGTACCAGGTCTTCGAGCCTCACGTCTATATTCGTCTGTCGGCCGGCACCTCGACCCTTACTTTCGATTCTCCGCTCGATTCCATTGGGACAACGGGAGCCTATGTCGACTTCGTTCCCATCGAGATTCATTGGGAGCCGATTGACGATCTCGTGCTCGCCCTGCGGCCGCTGTCGATTCACCTCGACGCGCCGGTCATCAGCGATCCTGGCATCCACTATGTTCAGTACCGCACATCTTTTTCCGTTGGCTATTTGTTTTAGAGAGGTTTTATGCGCCACATTTCCTGGATTTTTGCGGTTCTCCTGATGTTTGCGGGAATCGCGGCCTGCCCGGGGCTTGCCTCTGCCTATCAGATCGGCGGCCGTTTCGGATCGTCATGCCACGAAGAAATCGGACTCGCCGGTTTCCTCACGGTCATGCCCCTCATGCTCGGAAACGATGATGCCATCATTCTGCCGACGGATAATACGACGCTCAAGATGATCGAGCAGGTGCGGAGACAGATCCACAATCCCGACGGCAGTGAGCTCACGATGAAACAGGCTTTCATCATGGCCAGTCTTCTCGCGGGTGTGCGGGCCCCGGATACCGAAGGACACGCTTCCACAAACCTCGCTCATACGCGTGCCGAACATTCCGATCCCGATGACGACGCGCAATATATCCACTTTTTGCGCGGAAAAAATGACGACTATCAGGAAGGCAGCATCAACGCAGTGCACGGAAGCACAGGCCTCTTTAAGGCGTTGTTGCAAAAAGCAATGAGTTACCGTTCCGTCGTGGGGACGACGAACAACATTCACGTCGATTTGTTCATCGACTATTACGGCATGGTCGATCTCGAGCTCAACGGCGTCGCCTATTATTTCGGTATCGTCGCGCATCAGGTTGCCGACTCGTTTTCGCACACGATCCGTTCCGAGGCCGATGATTTCACAAAGATCATCGACGTGATGAACTATGTAGAGGCTATCTTTCCTGAGTACGACGGAGATCGCGACGGACCGCGCCATTCCGACAGCTATGACAATTGCGAGGACGAAGCGATTGCGCCACTCGTGGCAAGGGCAAAGGATGCCACGATGGATCTGACGCAGACGTTCAAAGAGTATTACATTACGCAGGACGAAGACGTTCTCGACGCATTCGCCGAGCGTTGGTTCACGATGCGCGAAGACTGCTATAATAACTATGCCCTTTGCAATTCAGAGCATTGGCTGGATGTCGCGAAAAGCGACGAAACGCACGCATACCTCGAATGTTCGTCGATACCAGAACGCCCCGCGCCATGGTATGCGTTTGCCCTCTTCTCCCTCTTAGCCATGATTGCGACATGGGGGATTGCTCGCAAATTCTAAGGGCTCGCCTATGCGCTTCGCGCATACGGCGCGCTGGCTCGGCTATGCGGCGTTGCCGCATACGCCTCGCGCGGGGCGCTATGCCTACGGCATACGAGCCCCAGAGACGTTCCACTGCATAGCCTCAGAAATGCTCGTGCGATATACTTCGCAGATTCTGCATACGACAGCGATGATGGCTTCTTCTATATCATAATCATTTTCAGAAAGTTTATACATTGATCACGGTAAGGCAAACATAGATTTAAATCTACGCTTTCAACAACAACGTTTGAACCATATGACGTCAAGTCACCGACACAACACTCTACGCACCGTATCGCAGCTACGTGCAACCATTAGTTCTCCTTTCAAAGCACCGTCATCACTGGCGTGCGTATGCGGGTTATATTACAAAAAAATGCAGCCTGTGCGTATTCGCCGTAGGGCGAATAGCACAGGCAAGAGGCCGTATCGGCTTTGCCGATAGGCCGAAAGCGCGGCGTATGCCAATAGCCGCGCAACCCAAAACGTGATAAACAGTGGCGGCCGGGTGACCGGGCGTTCACAAAAAGTTGAGCCAAAAGGAGATTTTGCATGAATATTTACGCCGAACGAATTGAATCCATTCGGGCCATGATGCGCGATAACGGCTGGGATGCCGTCGTCGTGTCCGGCTCTGACCCGCATTCGAGCGAATACGTCGCCGAACGGTGGCATCAGGTGGAATGGATTTCGGGCTACAACGGCGAAGGCGATCTCGTCATTACCGCCAATCACGCGGGGCTGTGGACCGATTCGCGCTACTTTATTCAGGCGGGAAAGCAGCTTCCCGGCACCGGCATTGAGCTTCACAAGACGCGCCTGCCCGAGTCGGTTACGATTCCGAACTGGCTTGCTGAAACGTTCAAAACCAAAGATGCCGTGATTGCCGTCGATGGGCTTTGCCAGGCCATTTCGGCAATCGACGATATCAAGGCCGCGTTTGTGGCGACCAAAGTGCGCATTGTCGATGTGCCCGACATGCTCGATGCGCTGTGGATTGGCCGTCCCGCCATTCCGTGCACGCCCGTCACGATCGTCAGCGATGCGCAGACCGGCCGTTCCCGCGCCGACAAACTGGCCTGGCTCAGGCAGCATCTGAAATCCGTGAATTGCGATGCCATCATGCTTTCCGCGCTCGACGAAATCGCATGGACGCTCAATGTGCGCGGTTCCGATGTCGATTACAACCCCGTCGTCATGTCGTATCTCATCGTCACGCACGACGACGTGCAATGGTTTGTGCGCAAGGCCCCTACGGCCGACGCGGTTTCCGAAACGAGTTTTGCCGAACTCGCCAAATCCGGCGTCCAGATTCGGAATTATCACGATATTGGCGATGCACTGCGCGATCTCATGCGCGGCAACGGTCAGCTGTTCATCGACCCGTCCTCGTTCAATTACAGCCTTTATGCCGAACTGTCCGCGGACAGGATTGTGACGGGCAAGTCGCCGGTCATTCTCGAAAAATCGATTAAAACCGCGGTCGAAATCGAGGGGATGCGCAAAGCCCATTATATCGACGGGATTGCCGTGACGCGCTTTCTGCACTGGCTCGAAAAATCGATTCAGTCGGGCGCGAAACTCTCGGAATGGGACGGCGCGGTCAAACTCGGCGAATTCCGCGGCGCTGGCGAGGGGTATCGCGGCGACAGCTTTGAAACGGTGTCGTCGTGGGGCGAAGGGGCCGCGCTGCCGCATTACGTCACGCCGAACGACGGTTCGACCAAAATCGGCGATCACGGCCTGTTTCTTTGCGATTCCGGCGGCCAGTATCTCTTCGGTACGACCGACATTACGCGAACGGTGCCGCTCGGGCCCTGCACCGACCTCGAAAAAGAGGATTACACGCTCGTGTTGAAAGGCCACATCGACCTCGCGATGGCGCATTTCCCCGACGGGACATCCGGCGACCAGCTCGACGTGCTCGCCAGGGAGCCGCTTTGGCGCACGCATCGGTTCTTCGGGCACGGCACCGGCCACGGCGTCGGCTTCTATCTCAACGTCCACGAAGGGCCGCAAAGCATCCGCCAGGGATTCAACCGCCAGCCCATGCTGCCCGGCATGATTACGTCCAACGAGCCCGGCATTTATCGCGAAGGCATGCACGGCGTCCGCCACGAAAACCTCGTCCTCTGCGTCGATACCGGTGAGGAAGCATTCGGACGGCACTGGTACCGCTTCGAGACGCTCACGCTCTGTTATTTCGACACCGCGCCGATTATAAAAGAACTGCTCAACGATGACGAAATCCGATGGCTCAACGACTATAACGAACTCGTTTATCAAAAGCTGTCACCGGCCCTTCCGGACGATGTCGCTGCATGGCTGCGCGATAAAACGCGTGCA
>JAZODZ010000406.1:0-9186 GCA_045597285.1 Myxococcota bacterium | reverse complement strand
GCGCCGCGCTATTGGCATACGCGCGGCGACATTTCTTTGATTTGCGCAAACAAACTTTGCTTAATCCCCATAAATTGATTAAAGTTCATAAGGGTTGCAATTTCGCAACGCGAAACGGAGTCAGTTCATGCCTAGGGTCTTGATTCTGGATCATCAGGTCCAGGATGTCATTCGTCTGGAAAACATACTCAAAGATGCAGGATATGAAGTATCCACCATGATAGCGCCGTTTGGCATCCTGGCGAAATTCGACTTCGAGAAGCCCGATATTTTTCTGTTCAATCCAGACATGCCGAACACCGACACGGACGCGCTTCTGGCCACTCTGACTTGTTCCGAATCCATGAAAAACATGGTGATCGTCCTGATATGTGACGGCGATACCGGATCCGAGGCGTTAGCCAATTACTGCAAGAAAATGCAGCTTAACGGGTACTATATGAAATCCGGCGGTTTCACCGGAATCGTCGATTACCTGAACCAGATATATCATTGAGCGCAATGTTTGAAAGACTTGGTCCATACACGCTGATCCGTCGGCTTGGTTCCGGCGGTATGGCCGAAACATGGCTTGCGGCCCGTCAGTCGATGACCGGAGTGCGCAAGTTCGCGGCGATTAAGTGTATTCACTCCTCCTATAACGATTCCGAGGACTATGTGCGCCTGTTTTATCACGAGGGTGGAATAGCGCTTCGTCTTCAGCATCCATCGCTGATCAGCACGTGGCAGTGCGAGCCAATCGACGGCCGCCACGTCATGGTGATGGAATACATGCGCGGCGTCACGCTCGAACAGCTCATGGAAAGGCTTTCATTTTCGGGCATGACGATTCCCTATGACGCGGCGGCGTGGATTGCCATCCAAATTCTCGACGGGCTTGAATACCTCCACACGCTCTGCGATGAATCCGGCAATCCGCTTCACATCATCCATCGCGACGTGACACCGCAGAATATCTTTCTATGCCGCGACGGACAGTGCCGTCTGTTCGATTTCGGGATTGCGCAGACGGGACAGGAAGACAACGACATCCAGAAGGGCATGATCGTCGGCAAACCCGCCTATATGAGTCCGGAACAGTGCCAGAGCGGCGTTCTCGACGGTCGTTCAGACGACTTCTCGCTTGCCACGATCCTGTACGAAATGACGACCGGCATACGTATCTTCGCACGTGCCAACGAAATCCAGACTTATAATGCTATAATGAATTCCGAGATCACGGCACCAGCAGCGAGGATTCACAAATTTCCGGCACTCCTGTCGCACATCATCATGTCAGCGCTCGAGCGCGATCCCGCCAGGCGCTATCATTCGTCGGCGGATTTCGCCAATGCACTCAAGCGTTTTTTAAGCGTTCGCAATCGCCTGGAAGAACAGAGCGAGCTAAAAAAACTTCTGGCCGAACAGTTCTGCGAAGACTTTGCAGAAGATGACAAAAAGCTGTCCGAGGCATGTGCCAGTCTGGATGGCGAAGCAAAAGGTATCGAAGATATCATTGCCGAATCGAAACCCGTCCAGGCATTGGGTGAAACCGCCGACGATTCATCGGATATCGAGTTTTCCAAACTGCCTCAAATCTGCATCATTGCTACATCCAGTGCGAGTCTGCCGCCTGTTGTACGCGCTGACGCCCCCAAAAAGGCTACAGCTGCGCCAGCGCGTCCGAAACCGCCCAAAGCACCGCAAAAGCCGCCCAAACTGCCGCCCAGACCAGGCGCGAATAATTCAACATCCGAAAAGGAAAATAACAACGACGTGCACAAAAATGTTGCACATCGCGTAAAAAAGTGGATTTTCGGCAAGCCGCAAACGGAGCCTGAAAACTCCTGAGTCGATACCCATCCATCCCCCAAAACCTCACGCAAAAGAGAGACTTCCATGGCAGCACCCAAGCGCGTTCAGAAAGTAAGAAATATCGGCATTATGGCTCACATTGATGCTGGCAAGACGACAGTAAGCGAACGCATTCTGTTTTATTCGGGAAGAACATACCGCATAGCCGAAGTTCACGATGGCCAGGCGACCATGGATTTCATGGATCAGGAACGCGAACGCGGCATTACCATCAGCAGTGCGGTAAACGAAATCCAGTGGAAAGATACGGACATTTATCTCATCGACACTCCGGGCCATGTGGATTTTACCGTCGAAGTCGAACGAAGCCTCCGCGTTCTGGATGGCGTGATTGCCCTGTACGATGCGGTTGCGGGTGTCGAACCGCAAAGCGAAACCGTCTGGTATCAGGCAAACCGTCACAAAGTTGCCCGCATAGCCTTTGTCAACAAGATGGATCGCCCGGGCGCAAATTTTGATCGGTGCGTGAAAGAAATCCACGATGTCCTTGGTGGACATCCCATTGTGTTGCAACGCCCGATTTTTAAGGATCAGGCCTTTATTGGCGTCGTCGATCTGATTATGCGCAAGGCTCATTTTTTCAGCGATGCAGATCAGGGGGCAAGCATCATTGACGGCGACATTCCCGCCGACATGCAGGATGAAGTCGAGTCTGCACGCGATCTTCTCGTCGAGAAACTCGCCGATGAGGATGACGAAATTGCCGAAGCCTATCTCGAAGGGAATGACATTTCGGAAGAGCAGATTCGCGCCGCCCTCAGAAGAGCCACGATATCGCTCAAGGCGGTGCCGGTTCTGTGCGGTTCTGGCCTGAAAAATAAGGGCATTCAGCCTCTTATGGACGCCATCGTCGACTATCTGCCGGCACCGGGAGATCTTCCGGATCTGGAAGGCACTGACTTCAAAGGAAAGCCCATCACGCATTCACGCGATGCCTCGGCCTCGTTCTGCGGACTCATATTCAAGATCCAACAGATCGAAGCCAAGCGCCTGGCCTTTGTCCGCATTTATTCAGGCGTCCTCAAAGAAGGGGATACCGTCCTCAATGCCACGGCCAACCAGTCGTTCAAAATCAAACACATTTTCCGCCTTTATGCGAACCGCGTCGACCGCGTCGAATCGGCCGAAGCCGGTTCACTCGTGGCGATGGTCAAGGTCAAGGGAATGTCGACAGGCGACACGCTCTGTTCCCCGTCAAAACAGATCCTCCTCGAAAAAATCGAGGCCAACAATCCGGTCATGTCGATCTCCATCGAACCGGAATCCCTCAAGGACAAGGACAAACTCGTCGAAGCCCTGAATTCGATTCACGAAGAAGATCCCACGATTATCTTTGAGGAAGATACCGAAACCGGCGATCTCATTCTGCGCGGCATGGGCGAGCTTCATCTCGAAATTGCCTGTGAACGCCTAAAACGAGAATTTAATGTGCTCGTGCGCAAGGGGAATCCGAACGTCGTATGCAAAGAAGCGCTTATGGGATCCGCATCCGAGACATCGACGTTTGAACGCGAACACGATGGCGACATGATATTCGGCAACGTGAGCGTCGATGTTCAGCCGCTCGAACGCGACAAAGGGTTGGTTTGCAAACTCGCACTGCCCGAAGGTCATCCATACGTCAAACCGGAAACAGCCGAAGCCATCGTCGCGGCCGCCAAAGACGCGATGTTATATGGCCCGGAAGGGTTCGAAATGGTCGATGCCGAAGTCCATATCACGGCCATCGGTGCCGACGCCAAAGGCGTGATCAACCTCGTCGGTTCGCGCATTGCGGCCTCTGAAGCCGTCCGAAATGCGTATAAAAAAGCCGGTACAAAGACACTTGAACCTTTGATGAGTGTTGATATTATTGCGGCAGATGAGAATATCGGCGATCTCATCTCGGATTTGACATTGCGCAAGGGCATTGTCGAAAGCCTCGACAACGATCCGCTTCGAAGCATCATTCATGCGGTCGTTCCCCTGCGAAATATGTTTGGTTATTCGATGAAACTTCGTACAATTACGCATGGACGTGGCAATTTTTCCATGCACTTCCTTAGATTCGATGCCATCTGAAATTCTTCGGCAAGCCTCACGAGGCGAGAATATTAGTTATGCGTAAGTGCCTGATAATACTGACATTTTTAATAAGTTTTATCGGTATTCTGGGAATAACTCAGGAAGCTGAGGCACTTCCGCGCAATTTTCGCAATGTCGATACTTTTTTAGTGGGTGGCATGCCTGACGAGGACGATATCCCGGAGTTTTACGAACTGGGTATCAAAACGATCATCAGCCTTCACCGCCTGCCACCGGAAGTTCAGAAACAGGCCAAGAAATACGGCATCAAGGTCTATACATTCGAGCTTCGCACGCGCCTTCATCACATCGATGAAATCATCAAAATCATGCGCGAGGCACCGAGAAATACGGTCTTTCTCCACTGTCTTCACGGTGCGGACAGGACGGGGGCCGTGACGGCCTACTGGCTGACGACAGAACGCCATCTCGATCCATACACGGCTCTGGCGAGCGTGATTTCGCCCTCGGAATTTCACGTCAAGGGGCTTCGCCAGCTCGGCAACGAATATGGCGTATGTCTGTATGAAATCCCCCAAAATTGGCTTGGTATTTATTCAGGGGCCCGAAATGGCGGCCTTGAAGGCCTGAAGATATGCGGTGACGAGTGGTACACGCGGCTCGCCCGCAATTTTCTGACCATGACGGTCGGTGCCCCCGTCAGCGAGCAGAACGAAAAATTCTGGCGGCGGTACAACAAGAATTACGGGCAATAGCGATAATGAGGTGGCTAGAGGCATGAGGCCACCTTTTGAAACCAGGCCTGTCTCGATTCCATATTTTCGGGCAAAGTGCATTTAAACGGCGTATCTGCGGAAAGCGATGAACAATCACACGATGACTGGGCATGGCATTCGACATTTGCCCAGAAATTGTGCCATTCTTCAGGTGAATCATCGAGCGACAGATTCGAGAGTCCTGCAATCTCCTGCCAGTTTTCTGCGGCGATCAAATCTTTAAGCCACTGCACACGGCGGCGGTTTGCCTCATCCGGACTTTCTGTGATGCGGAGTTCCGTCTCGAGCCATGCGTCGATACGGGACAAATGTTGCACGCTCATATTTTCGCGAATTTCTTTCTCGTATTCGCGATAGAACAGCGCGGCATCTGCCGAGGCATCGGCAGGATTATACCGACGCATGATACTGACAGCCAATTTGCGCTGCGATTTGGAGAACAGCCGCCCTGCTTCGCTCAGTGCCTGATACACCAGCCACGGGCTTTTCAGATTGATGACATGGATATATGTCTCGAGTGCCTCCTGCGAAATCTCTTCGCCAGAAGCCGCCTTCAAAATGACATCGAGCGAATGAAGCTGCGGATGCACCAGGCGCGACTTGCCTTCGGTCACATTGCCTGCAAGCTCGGCGGCCTTTTGATATTTTCCTTGACTCCACAAAGCCCACATGACGATCAAACGTCGCGTCAATTTGACATTTGCCGTCCCCTTCTTCGTCCAGGCTTTGAAATTCTTATCGAGATTCTTGATATTTTTAGGCTGAAACTGCTTTTTCACCCAAGCATAAGCATTCGAGTAATCCGATTCAAGGCGAGCGTAGGTATCGGTAAACGGCGGTTTTAGAGTATTGTTGCACTTTAAGGAAAGTCGGTTGACAAACCCGCCGTCTTTAAAAGCTGCCTGAATGCCGCGCTCAAGCCGCATCAATTCCGCAAAACGATGCTGTTCAAGAAGCAACAGGCCAATGACGTGCAGCTGACACAGCCACTGTTCGTTCAAAGCACTGTTTTCGGAATCATTCCCATCCGATTTTTGCCATTCTTTTAGCCTACTCACGGCATCGATCAGACGACGCACTTCCATCGCGCAAAGCTGATTATCTTTGGAAATCAGTGCAGAGAGCGTGCGCGAAAGCACGCTGTCCATCGACTCTGCAGTAAACTCAGGTGATTCAATTCCCCGGATGGCATAGCAGATGACTGCATTTTGTTCGATTGCCGGAGTCTCGGGCATGACATCATTCCGGCATAACGGCAGGATCGGTTTCAGCCCCGTGATGTTTAAAAGATCACCCGAATGATTCAGACCGAACTCGATGGCAGATTCATCGTGTTGGCAAACGATATGAAATCGCTGTCCAGGCCAAAGGCGTTCATAGGAACCGGATTGCGCACTATATTTGCGGATTGTAATGGAATCGCGTTCAGAGACTGCATAATCGATGAGGAGCGGCAAAATTGTCTGCATGACTGCCACGCGATCACGCGCATCCAAATCGTTTTCTTCATCCAGAAGCGTCAACAATTCGCTTTCATCGAGCATCCCCGAGGCATTTCGGGCCGCCCGATATGCCTGATAGAGCGAAAGCAGATAATCCAGATTTTTATCCTGTGAGAAAGAGCGAACCCGGGAAAGCGCGATATCCGAAAAAGAATTGCCATCCAATCCCAGTGCCGACACCAATGATTGTTCGGATTCAGTCAGATCGCCATTGAATGCCGTTGAAAACCGCATCAAACCATCGCGATTCGTGGACTCACGGCAACTTACGATTTCAGGATCACCTGTATTTTCAAGGGAATTTGCATCGTCATCCGGTGCGATCACGACATCTTCAATGCCCTGCGATTCATCCGATGGCTGAGGATTCTGCAAATCTTCTGCGCTGGCAATCTGGCTCATGAGACTCAGGCAGACAGCCATTGCGATTCCCATTCCCTTGGTTTTTCTGATACCTCGAAGGCATTCTTTCATGCATCTCTCCAGACAGGCATTGTAAAAGCAGTGTTGAATAACGGTGGAATGTGCAGGCGAGCGTATGCCGTAGGCATAGCCGCGCCACATCGCCGCGTATCGCATCGCGATAGCGGCGAACAGCACGGCGTATCGGCGTAGCCGATAGCCGTGCTACCGTAGGCCACTAAAAAACTCGTTTTTTATTCAAGCTGAAGCGTGATACGCGCGAAGCCGTCGCCAGTGTGTCCCGTTTCGGTGCTGCCAGCGGGGGCAGGCATGGAAGCATTGCCAGGAATGGTTTGTGGCGAGGTGAGGTCGGCTTTGAGGTAGGCAGAACCGCCAGAACCGCCGCCATGCATTACGCCTGAACCGCCGCCGTACCAGCCGCCACCGCCGCCGCCGACCCAGCCGAGAGTTGTGTCATGGCAGCTGCCGCCCTGACCAAACGATCCGGCCGCAGCTCCGGTACCGCCTTCTGTCTGCGTACCCGGTGAAGAGCCTACATAGCCGACGCCAGCAGAGCCGCCATCCAGACCGCCGCCGTAACCGCCTGTGCATGGGCCATCCGATGTCGTATTCCTCGTCGAGCCACCACCGCCGCCGGCAACGATAATGACTGCGGATGTGTTGTCGCTTAGGCTGCTCAGAACCCCACTCGCGGTAGCGATGTGTGTTGCGCCGCCGCCGCCACCGTAATTGTTGCCACTATTCCAGGTGGAACCGTCGCCACCGCCATTATAACCGCCACCGCCATACGAATTAGATGTGCTAACCAAAGTGCCCTGGCCGCCAATCACCATATATAGGGTCGTGGCCTTGCTCAGGTTAAGGATACCGGTGGAATAGCCGCCGAAACCGCCTTGATTTTTTGCGGTTCCGCCTTGTGCCCCCCATACCTCGAGTTTGTATGTGCCGATGGGCAAAGTAACGGTTTGGACGCCGCCAGTGTAACTAAAATCCTGAACCTTAGGAATCTTAATGAGATTCAGAGCCACGTGCTTGCTCTCGACACCGGAATAGACGCTATCTTTGGATGCAACAGCCCATACGTTCTCTATGGCTGACGCGCTCATGAGATTGTTGAAGTTGACATTGATGGTCACGTTCTGGGGCGTATTCCAGTTGGATTTTGTAAATGTCAGCGTCGGCGGGTAGAACGTGAAGAGTTCGGGATGTTCGGCATTGAGCGTTAGCGTGACATTCGACAACGGCTCGGCACCGAGGCTAAGCGTTGCCGATGCCGTGGGCGCAGTATGGCCAATTATCTGAGGATCGACGGCCAATGCCACGGTAGCCGAGTCGTTATCGATAATCGTGAAGATTGCAGACTGTCCATTGATTTCATTGAAGTGCGGATCCTCCGAAGCCCCCGTAAAGCTGACATAAGCCGTCTGCTGGCCGTCCGCCACGTTGTCGTCTACGACTATAACGTTCACCGTTTGTGGCGTGTTCCAGTTTTCTTTCGTGAATGTCAGCGTCGTCTCGCTCGTCACGGACAGCTCGGTCGAATCGGATGATGCCACGGTCACGGTGACATCGGCTTCCGGCTGGGCCTTGAGCGCCACGGTTATGCTGTCAGTGGTACCGCTGTTCTCGGTATAAGATGCCGCTTTCGAAGTCACCACAACCCCGGCCTCGTCGTTGTCGACCGTCGTAAACTCCACTTCTTTGGACAAATCCGCAAAATGGGTGTCTTCCGTGGTCAGTTTTACTGTGATCTTCGATTTGACATTGCCATCGACGAGAACGTCATCGACTGAAGAGACGATCACATTTTGCGGCACATTCCAGTTATCCGGTGTGATCGCGATCGTCGTTTTGTCGACCTTGAGTTCGGTGTCATCGCCGACGGTGAGATTGAATGTGACATCGTTTGTCGGTTTGGATGTCAGCGACATGGACAGCGTCACCGTATCTTCGCTGCCTTCCGTGACGATGGCCGAAGGGTTCGTCTGGACAACGATACCCGCGGTATCGATATCCTTTACCTTGCCGACGTAATTCTCGCTAAAGGTATAATCCTTATCCTCTGACGTGGCGGTCAATGTCAATTTGACCGGCTGGTCGCCATCGACGATGTTATCCACGACGCCGATAAGCTGAATATCGGTGCCCTTGTTCCAGTCTTCGGCTTTGATGGTGATTTCGGGGACATCGAAGGCGGCTTCGGTAGCGTCGTCTGAGGTCAACGCGATTTTGACATCGTTCTTTGGCAGGGTGTTGAGTTTAAGCGTCAGCGGCAGATTCTGGCCTTCGTTCAGCTCGAAATCTTCGGACGGGAGGTTCATCGAAATGCCGGCTTTGTCGTTGTCGACGTTCGTCGCCTTGATTGCGGTCGCCTGAACACCCTGATAAGCATCGTCATCGGATTCCGCCGGTGCGAAAAAGATTGTATAATTCTGATTGCCATCGTGTTCATTGTCATCGACACCGGTAACAGTAATTGTCTGTGGCGTGTTCCAGTTCTCTTTGGTGAACGTCAGTTCCGTGGGCGAAACTTTGCCTTCGGACTCGTTGGAAGAATAAATCTTGAGCGTGACATCGGCCGACGGTATAAGTCGGAGGCCAAGCGG
>JAZODZ010000405.1:0-13309 GCA_045597285.1 Myxococcota bacterium | reverse complement strand
TCGCCTAGAGACGTGCGGACCGCGCGTCTCTACGGCTCGCTATTTCCATTTTTATTCGCCTATGCGCGTTGCGCATACGGCGCGAATGGGGCACGGCTATCGGCGTTGCCGATACGCCGTGCACATTTGAAAACGATCAATATATTCATTATTCCATATTTTGAACGCTACGACTCATCTCTCCAAGTTGATCGATATCAAAATTTATTGAACGCATTGAAATATCCGGATCGTTGAAATGGATTCCCTGATAATAGGTAGTTCGGGTTTTATCGCCATCGACCATGACGATTGCAAGAATATAGTTGCCGCGTTCTTCACAGTTCCGTGCAGTGAGTATTTCATTTCGGGTTAGCGTGACATAACCTGCATCTTTTTGACGTGCCTTGACTTCAATGAACCTGAGGGAATATCCCGATGACTTGTCGCAATTGGAAATACGCGATTCGATATCATAACCCACATTTTCGGCACTGACATCGATAGGGATATTGCCTAACTGCCGTTCAATATTCATCACGGTATGCATGCCGATCATTTCCATCTCTTTGGTATCTTTACAATTATCCGGTTCGGCATTCACGTGCATGAGTTCATTGAGCAATCTGCGCGATATGACAAATGCACCGCCAATAATATTGGGCGTTTTGGGATGCACCTGTTTTTCCAGTTCGATCTCTTTTAATCGCGCACTCTGACGATCCCTCAGTTCATCTGCCTTATCACGGGCCTGATGAGCATTGAGCGTCGCATTTTTAACGCCATGCTGCGACTTTTCTTCGTATTCGTTGGCCTTGGCATCCCAGTAATTGATAGCACTGCAAAGTCGCTTTTTGATTGCCGATGCCATCTTTGCATAGCGTTCTTCGCGTTCGGATTTAATCGTTCCAAAACGCTTTTGTACAAACGCTTCCATCGCATATTTGCGAGCATTCTGTTCAACATCCTGCGTCAGCCAGGCTTGCGTTTTAATATAAGACAGAATGGCTTCGCGTTCTTCAGGTTTTGGCGTCTGATAATCGAGATAGGGCGCAAATCCCGCATTTTTCACATGATTATCGCGGTCGATGAACAAATAATTGACCTGCCGATCAATCACTTCGGGAATGTTGTTTCGCAAAATATCGTTGTGCATGACCGTTTCGACATACAAAAGTATTCCAGCATCGACAGCTGTATTCCTTTCGTCGATATAAATTGTACCTTCTTTGATATGTCGATTGCCGGATTTGAGAATCACTGAAATGACCGAGTCCAGCAGCGCAGAACCCGTACATACGAGATACGCATCGGGCAAATTATCGATCACTCGTTCTTTGGTATCAAAACATATATATTCATAAGTTTTGGAAATCGCTTCGACTCGCGAGCTTTGAGCATTTTCTTCGCGGATTTTTTGTGGAACGCGTTCCAAAGTCCATCGATTATTGGCTCTCTTTCGATACTTTCCGCCGAGTTTATCCAATGCATTCAGAAAGAAACTGCCGATAAAATACGGCTGCAGTCTTCTCGATTCGATGCGTTCCATCTCCTCTCGAATCCTTGTCACCGCCATTTCATCCAGAATATCCTTGGTCAACGCGTGCTCGTGAATCAATGCCTCGATGGCATCTTTGTCGAAAGCTCCATCGATTACACGTGAGAAATGCGCTTTGGCTTCTTCCGATTCGCCGTACTGAATGGCTTCGATCAATAGATCGCGAAGCGGTTTGTTATCAAACGTCACTTTTCCCAATATATCGAAAACCTTTCCTCCAAGTTTTTCGCGCTCGATTTCCAGTTTTTCGAAAAGCCTTGAAAATACTTCACCTTCGCGGGTATTGGACGCGACCAGATTCCACAAATAACAGGTGTCGCGCTGACCAATTCGGTGAATGCGCCCGAAACGCTGTTCGAGGCGATTCGGATTCCAGGGCAAATCGTAGTTGATCATCAGATGCGCTCTTTGCAGGTTAATTCCTTCGCCTGCCGCATCGGTTGCGATGAGAACGATAATATCCGGATCATGTTTAAATGCGGCTTCCATCTTGTGGCGTTCATCGCGTCCCATACTGCCATGGATCGTCACGACGTGATTGGCACCAATCATTGCACCGATTTTATCGTCCAGATAATTCAACGTATCGCGGTGTTCAGTAAATATAATCAACTTCAATCGATCGCGGTGCCCCTGCTGTACTTCGAACATCTTTTCATTTTCAGTCAGCAGCGAAGCGAGCTCTTCCCATTTTTTGTCGCAGTTGGATTTGCGGACTTTATCGGCCATGCGTTCGAGATATCTGAGCGTTTCGATTTCCTGTTTGAGCTCTTCAATCGATCGCGCAGCCGTCGAGAGGTCGATAAGCTGTTCATCATTCGACTCGCTTTCTGCGGCATCCATTTCGTCGATATCATCCCAATCCTCGTCCGAAATCGCTTTTGCCCCCTCGAGTTTAGCTTTTCCCGCCAATATATCGTGCAATTTCTTTTGGAGTTTTTTGCGACGGCGCGAAAGCGACAGATAAATCGCCGCAGGCGAAGATGCCAAACGTCGCTGCAATATCGTCAAGGCAAAGCCCACTGTATTGAATTTTTTACCCGTGACGTGCTCAGCACGGTTAAACTCCGTTCTGACGTATTCCGTCACGGACTCGTAGAGTTCGAGTTCTGCATCCGATAAATCATATGGAATCGTGTAGGCAATGCGTTCGGGAAATAGCGGCGTGCCATCGAATCGGACGAGTTCTTCTTTGACAAGTCGGCGCATGATATCCGAATAATCAGTCTGGACGCTCAAACCCTCGCGTTGAGCGGGTTTCATCTGCGCATAGCGTTCACTATCGACGAGAGATAAGAACAACTCGAATTCGTCATTTTTGCCATTGTGCGGTGTCGCAGTCAGCAACAGGAAATGCCGAGTCGTTTTGGCAAGTAGTTCTCCCAATTGAAATCGCCGTGTCTTTTTGAGATCACCGCCGTACCACGATGCAGACATCTTATGGGCTTCATCGCAAACGATGATATCCCACGATGAGAGTTCGAGGCGTTTTTGTATATCTTCATTTCGGGCAAGTTTATCGAGTCTTGCAATACAGAACGGAATATCGTCGAATACATTGCCAATGCTCGCCGTAATATCCGCATTCGTCAGTATTTTGAATTTTAGATTGAATTTTTCGGAGAGTTCTTCCTGCCATTGCTCGGTCAATGAACCCGGCGACACGATAAGACAACGTTTGACATCGCCTCGTAATATGAGTTCTTTGAGCAGCAACCCAGTCATAATCGTTTTGCCGGCCCCCGGATCGTCTGCCAGGATATAACGCAGCGGTTGGCGAGAAAGCATTTTGTCATAAACGGCAGTAATCTGATGTGGCAGCGGTTCGATAGAAGACGTATGCACGGCAGTCATGGGATCGAACAACCAAGCCAGATGAATGCGGTAGGCTTCGGAATATAAACGATATTCATCGGCATCGGCGGTAAACGACCACGACAAATTCTTATCTGCCAGGGCGAGATGCGACAAATCCGTCTCGAATATCATCCTGTCGAGGAGTGAACCGTCGTCATTTTTGCCAATGATACTTAAAGCATTGCCGATTCGATCGACACTGCGGATGAGCGTTTTCTGATCGGGTACAAGACCAGTGATATATGTGCCTGGTTGGAAGTCGTCAAACGAAATCACTGTATCTCCTTTATACCAATTCATACGTTGCTAGTTGTACGATATGGGCATTCTATGCAAGTTGATAATTGTGACGTTGCATTGACAGTCTGGTTGGTTTTTAAAGAATTATCTACACATTTTTGCACGAGAGAATGAATACAGCAGAGTTTTCTTAGTAATGAGTTTTGGATTTTATTATATTCACCATTTAGAAATGCTTGAGCTTCTTCAGCCCCTGTAATAAAATTTAATTGACTAATGTCATTAAGGATACAAACGCACTGAAGTCTGGGATGATTTGCATAATTACTACCATATATTTTTTGAAACGCATCAGCAATATCAACTTTTTTACCATGAATATGGGCGTTATTTTTATCTGTAAGACACTGATATCTATTCTCAATAGCTTCAAAACCATATTGAGCGTCCCGCATATTCCAGTGCAACCATGTTGGTTGATGCAAATTATGAACAAAATCAAAAAAATGCGACAACATTTTAGATTCAAGCAAATCGAGATTTTGTTGTATTTTTTCAATATCTAAATGTATTTTTTGAGCTTCATTCAAAATAGAGAATAACTTAGTAGATGTATCAGATAATGGACGGATGGCAATACAAGTAATGCGAGCAGGGTATATTGGGTCATTAAAATTTGTGCATGCGTAATGAACAATCCAAACATCTTTTGGCTTATTCCAATATCTTTTCAATTCAAACGAAGTGTCTTCTGACTTATCACATTGTGATAAATCGTCAGAATTTTTATTATACTTATTATCTTTAAAAGCAGAGTTGTGAACAATTTCCTTAAATATATCTGCACAACATTGAGATAAGTTTTCATAATTTACATCCAAATCCAATTGAGATAAATTTTGATAAATCGCATCTTGCTGTTCATCACTTAGATCGTCAATTTTTTTGATAAAATTCGATTGTTCAAGCACTTTTAGCAATTCGACTGCAACTTCTTTTGAGAAACCTCGTTTAATATAAGATGCAAAAGTAGTATCTGGCGAATCAAGAAAACTTGGTTCCTGAGTTCCATCAATATTGAGACACAATAATTCTCGCAAGAAAGTGCTTTTCCCCATCATTGCACCTTTCTTGTTCCTCAAACCCATTGCACTATGCATAATTTCTACAAAATCTTTCAGTATCATATTTCTCCAAATTTCAAACAAAACATTCAGTATATAAACTGAATAACCTGTCTAATGATAATCACACATGATCGTGTGTCAAGACATCATTTGCAAAATGTAATGCCTCAATCTGCAAAACGCGATGCCTCAATCTGCAAAATGCGATGCCCAACGTTGCCTATGGTTGCCAATCATTAAACATCATTACTCGCTATACAAGCCACAAAGAGCAATGGCTGGGCTCTGAACAAAAACTACTCAGCCTTTAAGGATGATTGTGATGAATAATCGAAAGGCAACTATTGATGACGGTTTTAATCCAGAACTGGTTTTAGGAGCAGCGTTTGACGGAATTCTTGAGATTCCTGTTATTCCTCCCCCAGATGAATTGCGCATTCCAACGGGATTGACACCATTTAGTATGCGTCGACAAATAACATCTGCTACAGAAGGATTGTGCTTCTACGAAAATGATCCCATGTTTGCTGATGTACTCATCGCTCCCGAACACTATATCGAGAGTTTCCGACAGTATTACGTAGTGCTGACACCTGATTGTTCCATGTACAGAGATGCACCTCTGATTGTACAAGCTGGAAATCAGTATAAGCGCCAGGCGATTGGATTCTATATGCATAAACACGGCATATATATCATACCAACTGTCCGATGGAGTGATGAACGAACATACACCAAATCAGTTCTGCCAGAGGCAGTGGCGTTTCTAGGTGTCCCAAAGCAAAGTATTATATCCATTGGTACGTATGGTTGTATTCGCGGTAAAGATAACCTGTATCATTTTCAAGCAGGTCTGGCCGCCATGTTTGAGCATTTGGAACCTCGAATAGTTCTGGTTTATGGTGCCAAACCAAAAGGCGTATTTGATTCATACGAGAAATATGCACAGTTGAAGTTTTATGCAAACTGGATTAAACGGATTAAGGGGGATAATTATGGGAAGCGGTAATTATGGTCTGTATTCCGGAACTAAAGGGAGTTCAAAGAGAACCAACATCACCACAAAACCACAGAAGGAGAAAAACAAGAAGACTGCTGAAAAGCGGAAGCTGACAATCAGCAAGAAAGTAGAGGCAGTTAAATCACTATTCGAGAACGGCAAAATTCAATTGAACAGAGTGAAAGCCAATCCAAAGTGCCTAGAAAAAGTCACTCCGAACCAGTGGAAAAACATCCTTACTGATTTAGGATATAGAGATGTGTCCGTAGCAAAATCGACCCAATCGTCAAGTGGGGCAATAATCGTTAAAATTGGTAACCAGGGAAGTGGTAACAATATTAGCCAAGTGCAAATTTCACCAGGAGGTGGACGGCATGGAGAGTTACCTTACATTAAAATCAGTACAACCGACTTAGGTAAAATTAAAGTTGTATTTGGGAAAAAATCTCAATACAAACATGAGGGCAATGAAAGAGCCACCATTATTTTTACGGAGGAGTAAATAATGAACATCGATATCAACGCACCAATTATCCCATTTGAGGGTATGGGAGGAATAAAACTTTATTCAGGAATGGATGCCCTGAATGACATACTTTCACAAGAAGGGGTAATTATGAAAAAAATGCATCCGTGGATCAGATACCAAATTCGGGATGTGATGTATTTGTTTTTCCATAAAAAAAATGGGAAACTCTTTAAAATGACAACACTGGATGGGTATAAGGGAAAGCTTTGGGACAAAATTGGCACCGATACTGTTGAGAAAACTCTGTTATCCTTAGACGATTCATTTGTATGGGATGACTGGGAAGAAGTCTGGCAATCTCCCAAAGGCATCATCATTGAAGGTTTTGATGGAACTGGTCTTTGCACATGGATTTCTGTCTACATCAAAGAAATGCTTGACCCTGATTTTGAGAAAGGCAAATGGTAAATGAATGCGCGGGCGTATGGCGCGTAAGCGACATAGCCCGCGCCAAAGGCGCGAATCCGCGAAGCGGATAGCGCCGAACGCGAGCCGTATGCGCTGCAGGCGCATAGGCGAAGCGCATTTATATTATTCAAATTCGCTTGTATCGAAGCCGAGAACCTTTGCATTTTCGGTGATGACGCGTATCGTACTTTGCGAAAACCCGCGCTGATTACTGGCTTTGATATCCAATGTGATATCGAGGGGTTCGTCGACATCGCCTTCGAGATTGGCGACGATTTCTTCGATGACCTGGCGGATAAATTCGGCTTTGAGATCGCGGGAAAGGCGCGAGGAGTCGAACTTTTTGGACGCATAGTATTCCGTTTTTTTGACAACGGGAGAAATACAATTCGTCGTCGTGGTCCGATTTGTATTTTCAGTCGTTGGTTGTATGGGGGGAATATATGTATTGGGAGTGGCTGATGGGGTATCGGGGGGATTGGGTATGACTGGCTTTTGTGCATCGATTTGCGCGACATCAAGTTTGACGATAAAGCCGTTGATATCAATCGATGTATTTTTGTCGAGCGAGAGACCGATATAATGATTGGAATCATTCTTACCGCCGGAAGAATAGGCGAAATAGTCACCGAGGCCCTTTTCTATACAATTTTTGAGGACATCGAAACGTGCGAGTCGTTTCATATAAATATAACTCGTCATGGCCTGCCAGAGCGACTTGATTTCGAGATCGGTGCGGCCGTCGCGCCAATATAATTGTTTGAGCAAATCGTTGAGGAATCGCGGCGACCAGGCTTGTATGACGTGTTCGTCGTCGATGAGTTTGCGCGATGCGCGGTCGAAGAGCGAACCTTGACCACGAATATCTTCGCAAGCCCAGGTGAGTGCGTTGTCGGAACAGTCCATTTCGGGAACGAGCAGCCACGCATAGGCCTCGCTCAGACTGGTTTCGATGACCTGTGTGAGTTTTTCTATATTTTTACCGATTTCGTTGATTTCTACTTTACCGAGATTGAGAATTTGTTTGTCAGAATCGCTGCGAATGGATTCCCAGGCTATTTTTTGCTGTACATGGTTCATGACCGTTTCGATTGCATGAACGTCGGGCGCAATGAACAACAGCATATTTTTATTTTTTCGCGGTGCGTTGCCGCAGTGTTCGAGGAAATAGATCGCGGCATTTTTGGCTTTGAGATGATTGATATCTTTGGCAGAATGGGACTGTTCCGGCGAAAGTATGATTAAATGTATATTTTGATCGTCTGCAATGCGATCCTGTTCGGACGGAAAAACATGAATTGCGTCGAACAGTGCGGATTTCTTTGCATTTCTGCCCATCAAGCGTTTGATATCATCGATCATGGCCGAGGGTTCGATTTGTTGCATGCGATCCTGCATCATTTTGCGAAGGGTCGGGCGCGTATCGAACCAATAATGGGTATCCTGCTGTGTGTCGTTATATAAATAAGATAGTTTCTCGGTGAGGCGGCTGAGCGCATCGTCGTATGCAGAAGGCGATTCGCCGGGCATGCAAATACCGAGATGGATTTCGTTTCGCGTGATGCCGCGCACCTTTTGGGCGCGCAATGACGGCGCAGTTGAAAACATAATCATGCGCGTGACGCGTCGTGCGGCATTGAGCTGGCCCAGGCGAGAATCGGCCTTGTCGATTTGATTCGGAATGGACTGTGCGCCGTCGATTTCTTTACTGATAATCGGTTGCCAGACATTGTTAGAACCGAGGAGTTTGATGAGTTCGCCGCTGACCTGCGCATCGCAAAAAGGCATGGCCCACGGCATGATGAGCGGCGACTGGTCGCCGATTTCCCACAGATAATGCACGACGCCGGCCATATAGCGCAAAACGCCGCGCGTCCGTTGAAATTGCTCGATCGTCGACCAGACCTGATAGAGAATATCAAATACTTCGGGATGAATCGGATAACACGATACCAATCTATTTTTATAATTCGGATCGCTCGCTTCTGCCGGAAATTGTTCTTTTTGATCATAATACATTTTGGCGAATTCCTGGCAGACGGCATTGCGAGCATCTTCGTCATCGCAAGATTTGAACAGCCGACGGCGCACGATTTCAAAACTTTCGGTCGGCTCGACAGGCGTCCAGACCGATTCGATACGTCCGAAGAATTTTTCTATACTTTGAAGCGCAATTCTACCGCTTGGACCATCGCCGAGTTCGATATTCGATTCGGGAATGGATGCGACGACGAGGCTGTTTTTGCTCGTTGCGGCGGCTTCTGCGAGTTGTTGTATAAAAGTCATGAGATTATCGAAAGTGCCGGCCGGAAGCTTGTCAGCCCCATATATTGTATTTGCATAACGCACAAATTCATCGATCAATATCATGCAGGGACCGCAGGCATCGAAAAGCGTTTTGAGCGCTTCGCGGCCGGGTGCGACGCCCTTTTTATCGGCTTCTTTGACGATATCGTATAATTCGGGTCGATTGGAGGCGATTGCCAGCTGTGAAGCGATTTCGCCCCACAATGTATTGACTGTAACGCCGGGAAGTTCCGGCAGACGCTTGGATTTGCTCGGGTTGAGGTCCGTACCGACGAGAACGGCAATTTTCACTTTTGGCAGATGTTCGACGCCAGCCTCCCGAAGAACTTCGGGAATGCCGCGCATCTGATCGGTTGGAACCATCTGGCGCATCAAATGATATAATGTGAGCATCGTATGGGTTTTGCCACCGCCGAACGATGTTTTGAGTTGTATGACGGGATCGCCGTTGCCCGTCGAAACGCGGCGAATCGCCTGTATCAATAATTGAATCATGCCATGCGTCAGATAGGTTCGGTGGAAGAAATCGACGGGATCGGCATATTCATTGGCGGCATTGTTATTGTTCGCAACGTCGCCGAGGTTTGCAGCGAAATCGGCATTTTTATATCGATCATTCGCGACATCGGTATTGGGCTGCATGATATTGCGCCACGCCGGCAGGCGGCCTTCAAAGCGAATGGCTTCCTGCTCGCGTTTGGTGCGGGCATTGCCAGTCTTTGTATTATCCGCAAGCTGTGAATCTATCGGTTTTGTATATAATATATCGCGCATTAGTGCACGAATCTGCTCGCTGTTTTGCGGTGCGATCTTGTCGCATACCCGTGCAATCGTATCGAGTGCCCGCGTCAAATCTTCGTCGGGTAAATCATTGCCCTTGGGATGCGCGATTTCATTACGCCAATTCTTAATTTCATTGAGATAATCTGTATATTTTTTATTAAATCCGATACTTCGGAAATCGGATTTCATGACAGTCGGGATAGAGATTAAATTGGACAAGTCGAGTCTTTTGTAGAGCGCTTCCGGGCCATCCTGTGGATTGTAGTCATCGATATCGCGCGTGTTAAATCGGACTTCGGTGCTGACCTTCGCGAGCCATTCGGCACCGTATTTGTCTTTGAGCGTCTGTTTGACAAATTCCTTGAGAATGGGTGTGAAGATGTTAAGGGCTTCTTGAACGATGGTATTGTTATGCATGGGGACTCCGAGGGGTAGGGGGGGAGAATTTAGTATTTAGTGGGTTAGGATTTAGTGGGTTAGTGGATTATTTGGGGTTAGCGTGACTAAATTCTAAATCCTAAATACTAACTTCTTGCCTATTAGAGAATTTAGTATTTAGTGGGTTAGGATTTAGTTTTTTTGAGGTAGAGTTTGAGGAATGAGGGTTTTATGCTATGATACAATTGTTGGTTGGCTTGTCGCCGACGCGCAAACCCATGGAGGTAGAGTGATGTCACCGCTGAGAGAGAGGGCATACGCTGAAATAGACACATTGACAGAAGAACAGCTTGGCTATGTGTTAAACATGATTGTCGGTTTAAAAGAGCTTGAAGCCAGACATGAGGACAAAAAGATTGGACTCGCGGCAAGGAAGGCTTTTGCATCCATGCGAAAACATGCACAAGAGCTTCCGGATATGACGTTAGATGAAATAAACGATGAGATTCACGCGGCTCGTCAAGAACGACTTGATGAAAAGAATATAGAAAAAAGGCAACGAGTAATAGAGAAGCTTTCAAAACTTTCCTAATCAATGTCCTGAAATGAGATAAACGGGGAGTGTCATGCACCAAGAAACAGATACGAAAACAAACAGCAATATATATATTGTTATAGATACCAATGTCATCGTATCTGCACTCTGGTCGAAGAAAGCTGATTCGCCAACCGTTCGCATTATTGAAGCTCTTTTCGACGATAAATTCATTCCATTGTATCATCCTGATATTATTGCAGAATACATCGACGTGTTGTATCGCGACAAGTTCGGATTCAGTGAAGATGATATCATTTGTATTTTGGCAAAAATCCAGAAAAGTGGTGAAATGATAACGCCTGAACATACAGATGAGATATTCAGGGATAGAGATGATGTCATCTTTTATGAAGTAGTCATGTCCAAACATGACGATAATGCCTGGCTTGTGACGGGAAATTTGAAACATTATCCCCAAAAGGAGTTTATCGTGACACCGAAGGATATGATGGATATCCTCGATGCACGCGAACATGCCCTCTGACCATAACATCATCATAACCCCAGTTTTCCTTGTTTTGGGGCGCTCTGTCGTGCGCCAACACCGCGCATGATTTCGTCCCATGAGGTGACGAGTGTGTTGTAGCCAATGGCGAGTTTGGCGTTTTTGGCGCGTTCGCAAGCCGTGTAAAGGCGATAGGATAGTTCTTTGCAGTGAATGAGATTAAAAGATATATTATTTTGCACAATGAGTTGAATGCAGCCCGATACGCCGTCGGCCATGATGGTTTTGATGAGCTGATGCGTGAGCGTCCATATACATTCGGCGTGTGAGCGCTCGTAGGACGGCAAGTCGTCGATGGGATAGAGATAAACCGTGCCTTTGGCGGAATGGATAGCGCCCAGCGCGGCCACGCGCTCGACCGAGGTGTTCTTGGCGTTTGCAAGCGTGTTGGCTTCGCCGAATTTCATATCGTTAAAGCCGTATTGACTAAAGACGGTGAGGCAGAAGCGCGTTTCGGCGTCGAACGCCTGATCTTGTTCATTGAAGACGATATCGATCTCTTTGTTGATGAGTTCGAGGGCTTCGCGAATCGTGACCGGCGTGTCGTCGCTGCGCAACACGGCACTGTAGCGCGAAAAGACGGCCATGCCCGGGCCAATCGCGGATTGCGCCAAATCGACCGGCGCGATCGAACTCGACTGCATCTTTTCGAGTGCAGGACGGAGTTCTTTGGAGAGTGCCTTTTGGAAATCGCGCAAACTGCACACCGGCGCATCCTGCGGGCGTTTGCGGCACACGAGGACAATCGATGAGGCAAGAGCGTTGGTTTCGGAGGCAATACTGCGATTGGCCATCTCGGTTTCGAATGGCCAAGTACCCGTAATCTGAAATCCGGCTTTTACAATGGCGGAAAGCATCGTTTCCCAACCTGTCGAAGCCGTTTTATCCTTTTCTTTATTATCGCTCTGTTTATAAGCATAATAAATCGTGAGGGGAATGTCTTTGCGGCTATATTTATAGAGTTGTTCACAGGTATGGAACATGCCGTCTTCGAAGAACGATTTTGCCTTTTCTTTGCTGCCATCGAAGCGATAGGGCGTCGCAACGAGTTCTTCGGCTTTGGGGACGAGCATTGTTCTAAATATGTCTGGATAGAACTGTTTTAAACTTCGACGCATCCAAACATAAAAATAATCGCTCAAATCGGCATAGCCGATATTGTCGTAATAAGGCGGATCGGTCGAAATCATGATATTACGCAAGCCGCAGTCGGTTTGTGCATCATGTGCTTGAACAATACTATTTGTAGATGCAGGGAACTCCTGAATACATTTATAGATCCATTCGAGCATATTATCGAAGCATCCAGATGATGTACAAAATGGATTGCTTTCTGCAAAATCCCAGACCATGGGGATTGCTTGACGACCGAATGTGTTTCTGATTCCGTCTCGGGTTACATCCCAACTACAAATTGTTGATCCTCTATCTGCCAATCTGTCTATTGCAAACGCGAGGTAGGTAGCGATGGCGCGGGCGTAGGATTTAGGATTTAGTGGGTTAGGATTTAGTTTGGCGTAGGATTTAGGATTTAGTGAGTTAGGATTTAGTTTGGGTTCTACATCACTAAGTTCTAAATCCTGAATCCTAAATCCTGCTTTCTCACAATCCTCTAATACTTTCTCATACACCTCATTAATCAAATCGCTAAAGGTCGTGAGTGCGGTGAGCTGGCGTGGGGTGAAGAGGTCGGCTGTATGTGTTAGACTATATATACCGACATTAACTTTGGCTTTTCCTGATAATTCTCCATTTGGATAATTATCAGGTATAGATATATTATTGAGTATTGCTTCATGTTGGCATGTTGGCGTTAGATAATATCTGCCTTTATCTCCTTCTGCAACGATTGCTAACATACGATTTGATAATCGATGTTGTTTGCTTTCATTTCGAATATAATCAAAAGGCACAGGTATTCCGCAGTGCAGACATTTAGCTCCGGTTCGTTCTACAGTTCCCTCTTGATTGCAAATTCCTTGTTTTACTTCGTATTCAAAATGATCTGTGCAGAAATGGGGTTTGATATAGGCCTCTTTG
>JAZODZ010000404.1:0-2854 GCA_045597285.1 Myxococcota bacterium | reverse complement strand
TCGATATTTTTATCTCAATGCTCTTTGAACAACCCATATAAGAGTTTACCCAACGAATTCAAACAAACCGTTGGCCAAAAGATAAAGGAACTTTTGAAAATACCACATACTCGACGGTTTAATTGAACGACATATATCACCAATAACATCATAGAAACACGCCAAATATATATCAAATAAGGAATCAAGCAATGAAACATTATAATTTATGTTGGTTGTCAATCGCCGCAACAATACTGACCGCCATGGGTTGCGACGATGCCAGCAACTCCGAAGGCTCCAACAGTTCCACTCCTGAATGTCAGGCAGATGTCGATACATGGAAATGTGACAACAACACACTTTCTAAATGTATAGCGGGAAACTGGGAACCCATTCAGACTTGTGAAGAGAATGTGCAGTGCGATGCCGAAAAAGGTTCGTGTGTTCCTGTCGAATCCCCCAAATGTACGAACAATACATGGAAATGCGATGGGAATATGCTTTCCAAATGCGTCGATGGGAATTGGAAAAACAGCCAGACCTGTGGAGATAATACCCAGTGCGATGCCGAAAAAGGTTCATGTGTTCCCAAAGACGCGCCTGAATGCACGAATGACACATGGAAATGTGACGGCAATACATTATCCAAATGCAAATCTGGAAAATGGGAAACGAGCAAGACTTGTTAAGACAGTGCGACGTGCAATGCCGAAAAAGGCTCGTGCGATATCGAATGCAAGGACACCGAGCATTTCTTTGCAGAAAGATGCGAGGTCGATGACGTGACCCACTGCGGCACCCACACGAATGACTGCACCACGATGTCTGGAGTAAAGAGCGCCAGTTGCATTGGCAAAAAGTGTTTTGCAGAAGACTGTGCGCCCGGCTATCATCTGAACAGTATCTTTGACAGCGACGGCAAAGAAAGAACGATCTGTGAAGAAGATACCCATGATGCTTGCGGTTCTATCAACCACCAATGCGGATCTGAAGAAATCTGCACACAGGGCAAATGCAAAAACACGTGTCTTCCTGGCGAAGTGGTTTGCGGTGGCTCATGTATTAATCCGAATACAAGCACAAAATTCTGTGGGGCAGATACGTCGTGCAGTAGTTTTATTCCTTGTTCGGAGTTTGAGGATTGTATCGGAAGAAAACCGCGCCGTAAGGCGCGGTCGCGAAATTTTTTTGTCTCCAGGCCAATACACCAAACAACGAATGCTAATACTACGATGCGGAATGCGCTTCGAGTTGCTTCACAAGAACGCGGTACTCTTCCCATTCGGATTCGGGGATTTTGATAGCGCGTAACGCCTGTTCCATCGTTAGCTTCAGACTGTCCATCAAACTGACGACAGATTCGGCTTTGCCTTTTTTAACACCGCTCTTTTCTCCATCATTCCGAGCTGTATCCATACTGTTCTGTACATCGCGATATGCCATGATGCTCGCGTCGTACCCACGTCGTTCCTGTGGCGAAAACCGTGCAATTTCAGCTTGTTCCATAAATTGTACAAATATTGGCTCAAAGATGGTTTTGGGCTGTTCCATCATGTCGGATATATTTTTTAATAGATACATCCATTTGTCGAGCTGGGTTTGGAGCTCATCTTCGGTTTTATTGAATTTCCGGGTTTCCAAAAATAATAACGTTAGTTTGTCTGAAAATATCGTCTTCTGTCGCGTATCCATCAGCATCACGCGTGTATGGTAATACTGATTCACATCGGTTGTTGAAACATTATCGTCTTGAGACAAACGATCTGCGCTAAAAGAAAAATTCATAATCGACACGACATAAACTGCATTCAATTCAAAGTTCCATGCGCCTTTCAATCCCTGTTCATGAATGGGAATGGATGCGTAATAAATTGATCGATCTTTATAAAACTGCTGATACGAATTCTGCATCTCAACGATGATTTTCTTCCCCGACTCGGTCTCACAATAGACATCAAAAACCGCCCTTCTGTCCGTTTCGAGAATGCCAAGATGCTCGCCGGGAAGATAATTCAAGTCTGTGATCACATGCTTTTCGAACTTTGGATCAGTCTCCTGCTCGAACAACGCGTTCAAAAATGCCATCAGAATCGCCTTGTTTGGCTCCGTTCCAAACAATCGTTTAAAACCAAAATCTGTATATGGATTAATGTATCGTGACATATAAACCTCCATCCTGCATTTGCCCGCCCATTGACGAATCTACTTTTTCATCAGGTCATACACAAAGATCATCTGACGGCGAGGCGTATCGACCACTTTCCCGTTTTCTTTGGTGCCGAGATGCGTCGTCACGCTGATATACGCCTTGCCGTCGCTCACGCGAATCCCTTCGGGCTCGAAATAACCGACGTTGAAATAATTTACGCCGTCAATCGTCTGCGCAAGCGCCCCGTCGAGGTCTTTGTTGACGAGGTAATTGTTATTTGCCGATGACGTGCGCAAATAATAAGTGGCGAGCAGTTTGCCGTTATAGGTAAACAGCTTGAGGATAATTTTGGACTGATAGAGGTAATTGCCACTGACTTTATCCTCGGGCATCCCGTTCACGGTATAGATAATGCCATTCTCGATTTCCCAGCCCTGGAGCGGAAAATCCGCCGATTTGATGGAAAATTCATTCGTCGGTTCGAGCGTCGACAAATCTTTTGCAGTAATGCTGTATTTCTTTTCGCCCGTCAGTTTGTAGACATCTCCCGATTTTTCGACAGTTATAATCGGCTTTTTAAGCTGGACTGTCTTAGGCGTCAAAGCCTTCACTTTGGCTAAATTATAAAGTTTGATATGAACAAGGCCGTCGCCTTTATATATTGATTTAACGCCAAATTTATTATTCTTTTGATCGAGTGCCGGTTCAAAATTATAATAATAC
>JAZODZ010000403.1:0-8036 GCA_045597285.1 Myxococcota bacterium | reverse complement strand
TATCTGGACGCGGATACGGATGAACGCGGGTTGCACATGCCGGGCACATTCTGGACACCCATTTTTTACGCGGCTTGAACGCGGAAAGGGGGTGGTGTGTCAGGTCGCACGTTTGTTGGGCTAGGCGGCGGCTGGCGGGCGGGAATGGGAGAGAGAGGAAACCCTGTTTCCTAGAAGAACTATGCCCTATTTCAAAACCGTTATCTGGCAGGCGGCAAATACAATTAAACACGCCTGAAAGGCGTCACCGCCGTGGGCACCGCGGGTGCCCACGCCCCCGCGTGCGCCCACGGCGCACGCGGAGAGAGGGGAGCGGCGTATGCGCACAGACAAAAAAAGACGTGCCGAAGCACGTCTTTTTAAGTCGGGCGCATAGACGCGCGGGGGGAGACTTCCCCCCGTCCATTACTGCTGAACGTCATCAGAGTCGTCATAGCACTTGATGTTGAGGCGACCACGGAGTTTCGAATACTCGTCGCTCATCGCGAATCTCGTCAACTCGGCCACGCGTTCCTGAACCGTCAGCTTCGAGATGTGGAGGTCTTCACGCGAGATGCAGTTGACGGCCATACCGTAGTTGGCGCACAGCAACAAGCCCGCACGGTCGCATGTGAAATCGACTGCCTTGAGCCACTGCGAGACGTTCGCCTCGTTGCCCTTGTGCATGATGTTCTCGATAGCACGGCGCAGATCGTTCTGAAGCGACTTCGGAACATTGGAAATGACCTTGTGAATGGCCTGCTGGTTCGCATCCGCAGGCGGTTTGCCGCCGAAATAGCTGACCGACGAAACGATGAGCGTTTTCAGCGTGGAAGCGCCGAGGTCGATACCTGCCATGAAGAAGTTCTGGAACAGGAAGAGGTTACGGGCAATGATGAAGCGAAGTTCATCGAGCGCACGGCCAGCTTTCATATCCGGAGCAATCTTGAAGGCATTGTATTCGACGTTCGCCAGACGCATACCTGACGACAGGAAGTCGCAGTCATAAACATCGGGCGGCGGATTGATGCCAAATGCAGACACTGCACATGAATAAATCTTCCAGAACGGAGCATTCATATCGGCACTCAGGCGACGACGTTTGACAATGCCTTCATCCTTATCCTTGTGGCAGAATGCCGGACGCAGACACTTGTTGTACAGGTTGAAGAGGAATGTCAGGTCACCGGAAAGCGACGGATAGAGGAGATAACGTTTGACGTCATCCATACCGAGGCTCGTTACCTGGCCGGCCAACATGTCATCCGTGTTGTCGTGGTGTTCGACTTCATCCTGCATTGCGATATTCTTGGCAACCGTAATGTCGGTGATGCACCAGGCCTTGTCGAGGTCGCCGAGCTGATAATACAGATAGAAGAGCGAACGATAATTCTTCCGTTCCTGTTCGGGCGTCATATTGTTGCCCTGAAGCTCGATAATCGTACGAATCTCTTCGATGGCTTCATTCGCGTGGTCAGGCATACGGATGTAGAGTTCCGCAAGGATGTTGTGGAGACGTTCATCTTTCGGGCTGAGTTCGCTGGCTTTCTTGAAGGCATCGATGGCGTTATCCCATTCGTTCAGACGTGTACGATAAATTTCGCCAAGGCCGTACCACAGGAGGCGTTTCGTATCGTCGAATTCCGCGCTGCCATCGTCATAAACACGCTTGATCATCGCAAGGTAGTTGCGTTCCAGGCTTTCCCAGTCACGGGAGGCAGTCAGGATACGGTCAATCGCCTCGAAGGCACGAAGCTCGCTGACGTTGGTGTCGAGTGTTTTGTTGAAGTATTCGACAGCCTTTTCGTCGATGTTGAGCTCGTCGCGATAGATGACGGCGATCGTGTAGTAGAATCTCGCGATCTTCTCGGGATTCTCTTCGCTGTCGCAGAGACGTTCGATAACGGCGATCGCGTTGTCCCACTGACCAAGAGAATGGAAGATTGTGAGGAGTTCGTTGAGAACGATACGGGAACCCGGATCGACTTCGAGTGCGCGATAATAGGTCTCGATCTGACGGTTGACATCGCCAATCTTGTCGGAATAGACGCGGGCAATCTTCATGAGTTCAGCAAACTTCACGTCATTGTCTTCCTGACGTTCCATGTGGATGCTCATGTAGTAAGCAAGCGCTTCCCAATCGGCCATTTCATCGCAGACTTCGATGATGAGTTCGAGCGATTTGGTCTGGCTGCCATCGGCTTCGAGAATGCGTTCGAGGAGCTGTCTTGCAAGGGCAAGCTCGTTTGTAGCTTTCTTTGCCACAGCCGAATCGTAGTAAATCTGAATGACCTGTTCAGAGGTAAGTTCACCGCTGAAGCGTTCGAGCAGGTTCTGGAACATGTTGTAAGCACGTTCGTATTCCTTCGCCTCGAGGAGTTCTTCGCCCATGCCGAGAAGCGTGGGGGCATAGTCCTGATTCAGCTCATAGGAAGCACGGTAGTATTCCAATGCTTTCTGATGCTGTGCGAGTTGCTGGCAGCAGAAACCGGCCTTGTAGTTCAGCGAATAAAGCTCTGAGTTATCACCCGAGAACGCAACGCCGTTGATGACGATTTCAAAGAGAACCAGAGCGCGGGCCCACGCCTTGTCGGCGAGGTGTTTTTCAGCGAGCGGCCATGCAGCAGACACACAGTCGGGCTGAAGCGTGAGGGCCTCATTGAAGTAGGCATAGGCATTGACGGTATCGCCAATCTTCTCATACGAAACGTTACCGAGTCGGCAGTTAATCTCAGCCTTCTGATCGAGTTCACGCGTGAATTCGACCTTCTGTTTGAGCATCCTGACCTGGCTCTGCCAGTCTTCATGGCGTTCATACATATCGACGAGGGCATCGATCGCAGGCATGAAGCTCGGATCGAGTTCGAGGCATGATCTGTAGCGTTCTTCTGCGGCCTGATCGTCTTCGAGCTTGCGATCATAGAGCTGGCCAATACGGAAGTGAACCTGAATAATTTCGTTGTTATCATTCAGGCTGCCGACAACACGGTTCAGGTAATCGATCGCGCTGATGTAATCCTCGGCCTGTTCATACAGATCGGCGAGGGCATAAAGCGCCATCGTGTCATTCGGATTGATGCCAATCAACGACTGGAAGGATTCAACCGAATGATAGGCGTCCGCCATGTTGTCGCGATAAACGATACCGAGTTTCCGGTAAAGCTCGACGTGGGCAGAAACTTCGGGAAGCGTGTTGATGTGGACATTGAGGATATCGATGAGATCCTGCCACCGTCCCGCAAGTTCATACAGTCTTTCGAGTTCGACAATCGCATTCAAGTTGCTCGGATCGATGAGCGTAACCTGAACCATGCTCGCAATCGCGTTCTCAAGGTCATTGAGATGGAGTTCATAAACCTTCGAGACCTTCGTGAAGATGCTGATCTGATCGGCAGGTTCCGGAAGCGCAGCAAGCTGATACTCATAGACACTGAGGAGATCTTCCCAACGACCGAGGGCCGCATTGAGTTTTTCAAGCGCAGCCAGAGCCTGGATATGATCGGACTGCATCTGAACGACCATCGTATAGGAATCGACAGCCTTTTCCGCGTTCTTGAGCTGTTTTTCCCAAATCTGGGCAATCTGGAAGCGAACAACGATGTTTTCTTCCGGTTCCTCAATCACGGCCGTCTCTCTTTCGAGAATATCGACGAGTTCGTTCCAACGCCCGTTGGATTCGTAAATACGGGCGAGTTCTTTCATAACGTCGAGACGGCTTTCATTGAGCTTGAATGCCTGCGTGTAGCATTCGATTGCCTGTTCAGGCTCATTAACTTTTTCTTCGAGGACTTTGCCAAGTTCCATGAAGATGGAAACACGATCATCGGTATTGGTCGTGAGCTCGAGACGGCGGTTGAGAATGCCAATGAGTTCTTCCCAGTTGCCGAGTCTCCAGTAAATCTCCGTCATCGACGCGAGTGCAAGCAGGTTGTTTGGATCCTGATTGAGAACATACTGGAAGTGTTCCCATGACATCGCATTGTTGTCGAGATGGTGGAAGTACCAGCGAGCAACCGTGTTGTGAAGAATGAGGTTGTTGGAAGGATCGGTCTCATTCTCGATCATTTCCTCATACTGCGCGACGAGCATATCCCAGCTCTTTGTCACGTCTGCAAGTCTTTCGACTTCTTCGGTCACATGATCGTTCTTCCAATACTGAGGAACGGCGTACTGAACGAGGACTGCAAACGCGTTGTCAGGTTGCTGCATCTTGTTTTCGGCAATGTCCACGCCTTTGAACAGGAGATCGAGACGCTTGTTCGCATCCGTGACGACATCGGCACGTTCGAGATACGCGCTGAGGAGTTCCGGCCATTTTTCGTGTTTCGTGTACAGTTCTTCGAGAAGCGTGAACGTCGAGTCTCTTTCGGGATCGAGATCCAGAATGCTCTGGAGAGCGGCCGCCGCCATATCGATATTGCCGACCTGATTTTCCAGAATCTGGGAAATCTGCATGAAGAGCTCAATCTTGGTTTCCAGATCGTCGATGACATCGATCTTCGAGTGGAGTGTGCTGACGACGTTCTCCCACTGCCCTTCGCCTTCATACAAACGCTGCAGTTCGTTGAGAGCCTGCATGTGCGTCGCATCGATCTGAACGACATAGAGCCAAGTATTGATGGTATCTTCGATACGGCCGAGATTTTCGAGCACGCCGGCGAGTTTGATGGCACAAGCGAGCTGATCTTCGAAACCGAGCTGACCCGTCTGCAGAATATTGTTGAGGACTTCGGCGAGTTCATCCTGATAATCGAGCGTTTCATCGAGTGCTTCGATGGCGCGGAGTGTTTCGAGATCCGTCGGAACCACGCCATGCGCTTCACGCCAGAAATCAATGGATCTTTCATTGTCCTCAAGTTTATCGCGATAAATGCGACCAAGTTTGCGGTAAGTCTCGAGGTGAAGTTCGACATCATCCACACTCAGCGGAACCTGACGTTCGACGACTTCGGCTACATCGGCCCAACGTTCGGCACGGGTAAACAGGATTTCGAGGTTCTGTAACGCCGGGAGATTGTCGCCGAGAACATTGATGACCTGATACCAGAGATCGACTGCCTCATCCGGTTTGCCAAGAATCTCGCTATTGAGCTGTGCTCTCTTGCCCCAAAGTTCAACTCTCTGATTGTCATCCACACAAGCCGTGGATTCTTTGTCGAGAATATCATCGAGGGCTGTCCAGTCTTCCCTGCCCTGATAGATATTTTCGAGTGCAACGAGCGCATCCCAATACCCAGGATCCAGGTTGAGGATATCGTTATAGGCCGCAATCGCAGCATCCCCGTCACCAAGCATATCATTGAGGACGGCACCCAGGCGCATATTGAGAATAATGCGCTCTTCATCGTTGTCGACAATCGGAATTTCACGGCGAATAATCGCAACGAGATCCTGCCATCTTTCCTGGCCGGCATAAATGCGATCCAGTGCCTGGAGGCTGACGAGATGTTCCGAATCAAAGCCGAGAACACCGAGATAGCACTGCTCGGCATTCGCATAGTCTTCGAGATGAAGGTCAAACGTCTGTGCTCTTCTCAGCATCAAATCCTGCTTGACGACATCATCCTCACAAACATCAATGGCATTCTTGTAATAATCGACGTTGTTGGTCCAATCCTGAATAATTTCGCTCAATTCGTCGATCTTGTTCAGGCAGAGATCATCGCCCGGACGTTCGACCAGGGCACGGCCATAAATCGCAAGGCCTTCAGGAATCAGCTGAAGCCTGTCGAGATAGGTATCGGCGATCTCAATGAACTTGTCATAGCGCTCGTCATGACCTTCGAGGCGATCGACATACTGCAGGTCGAACATGACGAGGTTGCCCCAGTCTTCGACGTTGCGATAGTGGGCTTCGAGAATCTCAGCGATGGCCACACTGCAGTGACCCGCATTGAACATGCGGAGAAGCGATTCAATAGCTTCGGGCTGTCCAGGAACGATGAGGTGCATCTCGTTGTAGCAGTTGACCGCTTCCTCATAGTTTTCGAGATACATTTCATACACGGCACCGAGACGATACCAGCTTCCAAGCCTTTCCTCATCTGTTTCGGCATTGTCGATCTCAATGCGGAGCAGATCAGCCAGTTCCGTCCATTTCTGCATGACTTCATACAGATGATCGAGGCCGCTGATAGCGTCGTGATCATTCGAATCAAGCTCGAGAATGCCTCGGAGGCTTTCAATGGCTTTTTCTGGCTCGTTGAGTTTTTCCTCATACACAGCCGCCATGTGTTTCGTCACGATGATGGAAGCCGTCGAATCACCGGAAAGCTCGACAGAAAGATCCGCCTCTTTCTGAACGAGTTCTGCCCAGCAGTCGCAGATTTCGGCAAGCGTTTCGACCTTTTCCCAGCTCTGATCACGCGTCACATCGAGCGCAAGTGCACGGTTCCAGGCCTCAAAAGCCGCTTTCGGGTTCTGAAGCATTTCTTCATAAACCGTCCCGATATTGCTCAGGAGATTGAGCTTGTCTTCGATGTCATCGCTGCCGGCCACGAGCACTTCATAGACCTTGACGAGTTCTTCCCAACGTTCAAGTCCCTGATAAACAGGTTCAAGGACGCGAGCCGCCTCAACTGCAGGCTCTCCACCGATGGAAATGATTTCTTCCAGAGAAGCAATGCTTGCCTCGTGAGCAGGATCGAGTTCCAGAACATCGTGATAGACCTCAATGGCACGAAGGCTGTCATCGAGATGTCTAAACAGACATTCAGCCTGGCGGAATTTCAGATTAACGCGAGATTCGTCATCCACTGCAATCGCTTCGCGACGCTCGAGAATGTCGAGGAGATTCGGCATGTCGTTGACTGCGATGTACAGTCTGTCGAGTGCTTCGAGTGCATCAGGCTGAGCCTCGTCGATGGACAAAATCTGCTGATAAGTCTCGATGGCGCCGACGTTGTCTTCGAGTTTGGTTTCCTGTAACTGACCCAATACGGCGTACAGAGCCATGCGGGTCGCGTCATCCCCGGCGCTTTCAGCATTCTCAATCTTGGCATTATAGACATTGAGAAGTTCGCTCCACTCTTCCTTGCCAATGTAGAGTCTTTCGAGACAATCGAGTGCATTGGGCTCGCCAGATTCATCCGCAAGAATATCGGTGTGAATCGCAATTGCAGCATCCACATCGCCAAGAATCTCTTCGTGAATGCTTGCAGCCTGGAACAGAAGCGCCTTGCGTTCTTCCGGATCCTCGACGAGTTTTGACTTCGCCATCAGAACTTCGGTCAGTTCATGCCACGCTTCCTTTCCACGATAGAGTTCTTCAAGGGCATTGAGAATCTCGATATCCTCGGGATCCTGTTCGCGAATGGCCTTGTACGTCTCAATGGAAGAATCGACATCCCCGAGGTGATCCCTGTAAATGGAAGCAACCATGCAACGAATGTTCTTCGATGCTTCCGGATCATCGGCATCCACCGTCGCCTCTTCCATGACTTTGACGAGGTCAGCCCATTTGTCGAGTGCATCGGCATAATTATAGAGCTGATCAATCGTGTCCTGGCAAAGCAGATCTTCACGGAGACTGCGAGCATAACAAGTATAGGCCATTTCATGGTCATCGCCGCGGTTCTCATAAAGCAGAGCCATTTCGTGAAGGAGTTCGCGACGGCGATCGGGCTCGACAACAACGCGAAGCAGCTGTTCATCTGTCCAGCAACGTTTTTCCCAATTATCAGACGCATCATAAATCGGGAGCAACAACTCGGAAATCTGTTCGACAATGGACCCCTCGTTGGCCGCGATCATGGTCTCAAGACCATCCACTGCCATTTCATTGGTCGGATCGTGAGAAAGAATGCTGCTGTAAATCTCAAATGCGCGATCGACTTCATTCAGATGCTCGCTCAGAATGGAAGCCATTTCGCATTCGATGACGTCGCGTTCAGGAACATCCTCGACGAGTTCAAGACGGCGTTCATAGTTGCTGACAGCTTCTTCCCAACGCTCGCAAAGCGCATAAAGCCTGTCGAGAGCAACCATCGCCTCGATATTTTCCGGATGTTTGTCGAGAATTTCGAGGAGGGTCGTAATGGCCTCGTCATTCTGATTCA
>JAZODZ010000402.1:0-1903 GCA_045597285.1 Myxococcota bacterium | reverse complement strand
CCTGATATCCACGTCGAAATAGCTGTGCAATTCGGCTTCAGTAATACCGCAAATCGTCGCATATCGCGCATCGAAGGACATTTCCGTGATGTTGTTCAATGCACTGAAAACACTCAGTTCCCCAATCTTTGTCACACCCGTGAGCAGCACAAATTTGAGATTTGCTTCGCTCGGTTTGATACATCCATAAAACCCGTGCAACATTTGCCGGTAAACGTCTTGAAGTTCAGGATTGCCAATTGAATCCAGAATTGGCTTTTCGTATTCGTCGATGAGCAGGACGACTTCTTTACCAGTCATTTCCTTTGCCAGCCGGATCACGCTTTTGAGTCGCGTCTCCAGATCTTTGCCTGTCTCTGACGTGCCATACTTCTTTTCCCACAACACGAGGCTTTCATTGAATAAATTGACGAGCGCTTCGGGGCGGTTATACGTGGCACCGCTCAAATCGAGGTGCAACACCGGGTATTTCGTCCATTCCGTTTCCAGCTTTTCGATGGCCAAGCCATCAAACAGCTCGCGCTTGCCCTCAAAATACGCATGAAGCGTCGAAATGAGCAGGCTCTTGCCAAACCGTCGCGGCCGCGACAAAAAATTAAAGACGGTTCCATGCGCCAGGCGGTAGACCAAATCCGTCTTGTCCACATAAACACAGCCGTCGTTTCGCAACCGCTCAAATGTCTGAATACCAATCGGAAATCTGCTCGCCATCATCCACCTCCGTGCAACCAACCGCGCAATGTTTTACCTCGCTCGGCTACAAATGGCGAGATTTTTATGGGTACACGGCTATCGGCGTCGCTCACCAAAACCCGCATACAAGTACGCTCCACAAAATAATCCCCACTCTCCTTGGTGATAACGAATTGCTATTCAGTCGGCATAGACGTGTTTGCCCGGCGCTCTTAAGCTTGCTGATCAAATCCCTGTGATGTTGGAACCACACCTTGCTGTTGATGTAATTACGTGTCGTCGTATATTTCTTTACATACGTTAAGGCCAAGGCATCAAACTTTTCATCCTGCGCTTTGAGGAATGCACCATGGTCCACAAGGTATTCCCGGCTTTTGACATACCGGCCGAGCGCTTCCAACGCGGGCTTAAATGCATCCATGGCAGCTATCAGTGCATCAATATAATTTTCAAACTCAGCATAATCTTCCCCCAATGAATGCTGCCGCGCTTTGCGCACATCTTCATATTTAAAATCATCAATCTTAAATTCAATGCTCACATTTTCTGGTGGCGATTCCAGCTTTCCGTATCCATGTTCTCTATAAGCGAACCAGCAATCGTTGGGGGAGGTCAGCCGCCCCATAAACTGCAGATAGAACTGAAATCTATCATGCCACGCCATCAATTCGAGAAACTGATTGGCCGAAGCCTCATCTGTTGCAGATTCCAGCTTACGACTGGGCTCCGTATCGACTGCGGGCGAGCTTTCCAGGGCAGCCTGTTCAGCTGGTGCCGATTTGACTTGCGTATTCTTACAACTTGACATGAGTGCAAGCGTACCGATAGCTAATAACAGAAATATCTTTTTCATTTTCCTATTCCCCTAATTCTTCCACATCAAGTCGTCTCAATAATTCAGATGACCATTATATCAATGTACCAGATGCGTGCATTCTATTCAATCTATTCTTATCTTTCACGACGATCCGAATGACTGTTTTCCATCACTCGTACATGGTTCCATATCAGAATAGGCTGCACAGCTATTTCGCTGCACGAAATACGCCCGGCCTTCGGCGCTATGCCCTGCATACGCGCCTCTGCGCCCGGCTATGTGCTCGACCGCTGCGCGGTTTGTGCGCATACGCCGGGCGGCAATGTTACATGGTATCCTACCGTTCCAGACCGAATTACCCCCTCAAAAAATCCCCCTACCTCTCTTCCATCA
>JAZODZ010000401.1:0-5677 GCA_045597285.1 Myxococcota bacterium | reverse complement strand
ATCCGGTTTGACGGGTTCGGCGAGTGCGATGGTGGGAGGTGCAGCCAGCGTATGTGCGGCAGGTGCAACGATTTTGGGGGAAGCCGGAGCAACGATTTGTGGCTCGGCTGGGGCGGGCGCAGGTTCGGCAACCGGCTCTGCGGGCTGTTCTGCTGGCGGCGTCAGCGATTCTGCCGGCGAAGGTGCGGCGGCAGGTGCTTCGACCTGAAGCTCCGGTTCCGCATTGATAGGGGGCAAATTGGTGGCCGAGGGGATGTTTAATTGAGGAATTTCATTGAACAGCGATGGCGGGGCGGTCTTGTCATTTTCATCCTCATCACCGTCACTCGGGCTGTTAAGACTGCTCGGCGAGTCGCCAAAGTCAATGGAACACGAGAGAGCCAACGGTTCGGCGAGCAAAGCTTCTGGAATGCAGGGACCGCCCTGTGACTGAAGAATCGCTTTTTCGAGCTCTTCGCGCGATGGCTGGGCAAGTGCCTGTGTCGAGGAACCGTCGTCTTCTCCAAAATCGGCCATGGAGGACGAAATACCTGCCGCGCTTGATTGCAACGCGGGGATTGCAGGTATGGATGCCATTGATTTCTTAGGAGGAATAATTGAGGGCGGCTTGGGCATTGAACCACCACCTAAAGATTTCGAGAAAGGTTTTACTCCTCCTGTTCCTTTGGAGAGCTGAGGTAATTTAGACCCAAGAAGAATATCTTTTTTATCTGCCATGGCTGTACTTTGAGCGCGAAATGAACTGCATCAAAAAATATGTCCAATAAACGACAATTTCCAGAATGTATCCCTTATGGATACATATATGCCGATACTACCCCAAATAGCAATTTCATGCAAGAAAACGGCGTTGCTCACTCCCTGCTCTGCAATAAGGGAAGGCAAATACACAAATAATGTCGGCAAAAACAGTAAAAATCGTTATAATAGATGCGTTTTTTGCGGCTCGAAGATTTCGAGCCCATTTTGCATTTAAGGACAGCCATGCCAGAAATCATTGTGAAAAGTAAAGAAGAACTCGTCTCGATGCGCCGTGCGTGTCGCCTTGCTTCCCGGACGCTGGAAGAAGCCGGCAAACTCGTCAGGCCAGGGGCGTGTGCATTCGATATCGATGAGTTTATCAGGGAATATACGGAAAAGCATCATGCAAAGTCAGCCTGCATCAATTATTGCGGCTACCCGCGGTATTCGTGTATTTCGATAAACGAAGTGGTATGTCATGGCATACCGAACAAAAAGATGATTTTGAAGGATGGCGATATCGTCAATATCGACATCACATCGATTTTGGACGGCTGGCACGGGGATGTGTCGGCGACGTTTTATGTGGGCACCCCCTCAAAGGAAGCTGTGAATCTCGTGGAAACGACGCGTCGGTGTCTGGCCATCGGGATTGAACAGGTGCATCCGGGTGCCCGGCTCGGAGACATCGGGGCGGCGATTCAGGAGTTCGCCGAAGGCCGGGGCTTTTCTGTCGTCCGGGATTATGTCGGGCACGGGATTGGACGTGAGTTCCATGAAGACCTGCAGGTCGCCCATTATGGCCGGAAAGGCCATGGCATCCGTCTGGTCGAGGGCATGACTTTTACGATCGAGCCGATGATCAATGCGGGTGACTGGAGAATAAAGATTCTGGATGATGGGTGGACGTCGGTCACGAAGGATGGCAAATGGTCGGCGCAATTCGAGCATACGCTTGTCGTCACGAAAGATGGCTGTGAAGTCATGACCGCTTTCAGCGGCCCGCTTGCCAACTCGGTTACTCCTTCAGATTTCCAGTTTTAATATCCGATGACACGAGAGTATTCGCAAGCCGTATTCGAGACGGAAGACCGCATACGTGCGGCGCTTACCTGTACATGGCATTCGTTCTTTGCCCGTTTTCCCCACCTGAGGGACGTGCAGAAAGCATCCATTCTGCCGATATTGCGTGGTGAATCGATTGTCGTCAACGCGCCGACGGCTTCCGGCAAAACGGAGGCCATCATGGCACCGGTTCTGGAACGCTTTCTGCGAAACCGTGCCCGCACCAAAGTGGCAACGGTTTTGGCAAGTCACTCGGCCACAGAACGCCAGGCGAGCATTGCGCATAAAAGGGAAGTCGTAGAAATTGGGCCCGCAGTGTTGCTCATCGCGCCCACGAAGGCCCTGTGCAACGACTTGCTTCGGCGTCTTTTAAAACCCGTCCAGGATATTGGCCTCGACATTTCAATCCGCACCGGCGACAGCCCCGCGTTTAAAATCGAAAAGCCGCCTACGGTCGTGATAACAACCCCCGAGTCTCTCGATTCCTTGATATCACGGCATCCGGCTTCATTTCGGTTCCTCGAGTCCATCATCATCGATGAAATCCACCTGATTCATTCAAACGGCCGCGGGGATCAGCTCCAGTGCCTGCTTTCGCGCCTCAAACTTCTCAACAAGCATCCGCTCCAGATTTGCGCCTCGAGCGCAACCGTCCCCGAAATCGAGCAAATCACGCAGGAGTTTATCGGGGACGAAGGGAAGATGATTTCCTGTCCAAGTGGCACGCGCGAAATCATTGCCACGATCGAGCTGATTTCCCAGGATTCCACAAAAGCTATCGCGGATACGGTAAAAATCATCGAAAAAATGCTTCTGGAATCTCCGACGCGCAAGCTGATAGCCTTTTGCAATTCGAGGGCGAATGTTGAAAACATCGTCCACGCGCTCCGCGAGAATCCTCGCGTGTCGTCCATCGTTTTTGCCCATCACGGCAGCCTTTCCAAAGAAGAACGCCTCCGCACGGAACAGCAGTTCCTTCGCGCCAAGAATGCGGCCTGCGTGGCGACGAGCACGCTTGAGCTCGGCATCGATATCGGCGACGTGGACAGAATCGTCCTCCTCGGTCCACCGCCCGATGTGTCGTCCCTCATTCAGCGCATCGGTCGCGGCAGCCGTACTCGCTCGCATTCCCGCGTATGCTGTCTCGCCAATACGCCTTTCAATGCACAGCGGTTCATGCACCTCGTCGAATGTGCCCGCAAAGAACTGCTCTTTCCGGACCCCGTCTCGTTCCGGCCGACGACCATTGTCCAGCAGGCTCTCTCCATTTGCCTGCAAAACCCCGAAAAATGGGTTGGAAAAATGGCCGTCTTTGATCGTCTTGCGCCTTCCGCCAAGACCCTCTTCTCACAGAACGATTGTGGCATCATCCTGGACAAAATGTGCAGCGGCGGCCTCATGCGCAAGGTCGGAAGAGGCCGATATGTCCCCGAATCCAAAACCGAGTTCCTCTTCAACCGCGGCTATATGCACTCGATGATCGCCGACCGTCCCGAAATGGATGTCGTCGACAGCATTACGGGTAGGACAATCGGTTCCGTCTATCTCAAACAATCCTCTCGGGAAGCAATCGCCACAGGATACGGCGTTTCTCTCACGCTCGCCGGCAATTCTCACACCGTCTCGTTTATGAAGGACAAGAAGCTCTTTGTTAAACGCGGCGCGGAAGCATCCGAACTCGGTTTCATGGCTTTGGAACCCCCTCGCTATTCTCTCGGTCTGGCAAGGGATTTCGCCAAGTTCATGCACATCGGGAAATCGGCGCTTTTCGTCAAGTGTGTCCCGGCATCCGTGGACGTGGTCAGTAACTTTTCGCCGGAATTTGGGGAAACGCTGAGAAAAGAACTCGCAGTCCCGATGGAGTCGATTCCTGCCGGTTCCGAATATCTCGTCTGTCACTTCCTCGGTACGATTGGCAGTCTGTTGCTGAAGCACTTCTTTGACAAGCACGGCTACAATGTCAAGGAAGATACCCGGACGCCCTTTTTTATGCGGCTCACGACGAGGCCGACGATGCAGGCGTTTCCCGACGAAGAACGGCTCCTGGCGCTATTCAAGACCTATATCCACGGCAATGTTCTGTCTTTTGCCCGACTACTTCAGCCGGGGCCTTGGTTCAGCCTCATTCCCGAAGAATACGCGCTCCGATGGCTTCTCGATTCGATCGACTTGAAATCCTATACGCGGCTGCTTGCCAATCTCCCGATCGTCCTGGTTTGATATATGAGTAAAAAAGCCCCGTTGGAAAGACTGTCAGAAATATTCGGCTCTATCCGTGATACCGCCCTCGAAGTGCATGAGCAATTCGAAGAAAAGGGCAAAAATCCTCTCAATGAGCTTCAGGATTACATACTCGGCAAGGATCGTCGCTTCGACAACTCGGTTCGTTCGACGACGCTCTGGGCAATTCTGCTGTTTACGCAGCCGCGCCTGGCGTCTCAGAAAGAGTTTCAGGATGCGGTAAGCTCGAAACTTCCCGGTTCGGAAGCCGCGCTGATCATCCGCCATCTGGCCTGCAATGCCCCGCGTGCATGGAGTTACCGCCGTTCATACCAGCGAGGTTTTGCCCACACGCTCGCCGGACCAAATGCCCATTCAGAGATTTCTGTCGACGGATGCCTCTCCAACTGGGGAACCATCGAAGAAAGCGATCACCTCTACATCATCGGTTGGACGCTGACGTTCGATGACCATATCTTCATGATCTACGCCGGCCAGATATCGATGCAGCAGGTACACGAGATCGAAAAAATCCGCCCATTCCCGCTCCAGCTTTCAGAAGACGATTTCTGGGAAGAGAATATGGTCGAGATGCTGAGCGACATCCATGAATCGTATCCCGTCACCGTGTTCTCGAACCGCATTTCACCGGTCACAACTGACTTCAATCCGGAACAGAAGTTTGAGCACCTCAAACGCATTATCAGCGGGACTGTTTCATCCACGGTCGTGCGTTCGACGGGCTCGCTTCAGCTGACTGCCGCGACCGGGACCTCCGATGAAATACTCGCATCTGTCAGTTCTCTCGTATCGCGACAGCTCGCCAAGCCCAAAGACGATCTCCTCTATACGCCGCTTTGCCATCGCGTCCTTGAAGCCATCGGCTGCGATACCGAAGGGAACATGCCGCATGCCCATAACTCGCTTCTCCTGGCAGATCCGGTTGGCCTTCTACTGCTTCCCGATACGCATGAAATCTATAAGACTGTCGGCCCGCGTGACTGCATTCGTGTGGCGCTTCAGGCCGAATCCGCGCTCGATTCTGACGATGTGGCCAAGGCATTTGCGATTTACCAGCGCGAACGCCGATGGCTCGCCGCTTTTCCGTGCTTCGATTTGAATTCAGAAGAGCATGCCGCGCATTTCGGCATTCCCTATGATTCGATAGAGCAGATCTTTGCGCCGCAGCTGTTTTCCTCGTGCCTGCCCATCATACCGCAGGGCGATGTCTTGCGGCAGCTTCAGAACAAATACGGCTTTTTTCAGCCCGATACGCCGACGCCGACATTTAAAGCCGTCTTGGAAGCCATCAACAGCCGTGCTTTTATGCGCTCAGGCAATATGTCCCTGATTGCGCAATGGCTTATGACTTGCTGTGACCGTTGGCGTTACTGTCTCTGCGAAATCGAGCCCGAAAAGAACTCGCGTACCATCAATCAAAGCAACCAAAAACTTCTTCATAAAGGACTGAAAAACCTCTCCGCAATGTTCAAAAAGAAGTAGTTGCTTTGTTCGTTTTTTCGGGGTGCTCGCCTATTGACATACGGCGAGCAAGCCGCGCTATTGGCATACGCGCGGCTTTGTTTATGGATGCTCGCCTATTGACGGCTCGCCTATTGACATACGGCGAGCATGCCGCGCTATTGGCATA
>JAZODZ010000400.1:0-8604 GCA_045597285.1 Myxococcota bacterium | reverse complement strand
CGTCAAATACATCGTCGTGCCCAAATTCCGCGCCATTTCACTGACGATGCCCGGTCTGACAGTCATTTCCATCGTCTGCGGCATTATCGGCGGCTTTATCATCGCGTTTTTCTACATGGGGCTTAGCCCGTCGGCGTTTTTCCACGAGCTGACGACGGCCATTTTCCTCAAGGATGTTCTCGTCACGCTGTTCAAGAGCCTCGTCTTTTCGTGGATTATCGTTTGGGTTGCGGCGCACCAGGGATTCAGTGCATACGGCGGTTCGGATGCCGTCGGCCGCGTCACGACAAAGAGCGTCGTGTTAAGCATCTTTTGGTGCATCATTGCGGATGCCATTTTCAGTATCGTTTTCTATTTCTAATCGGAGCAATTCAGGGGTTTCATGCCAGCAGAAGCCAGTCCATACGTCATCGAGGCGGAACATTTTGCCGTCGGTTACGGCGAGCGCACGATTCTTCACGACATCACGACGAAGATCGAACGCGGAAGCGTGACTTGTATCTGTGGCGGATCCGGATGTGGCAAATCGACATTTCTACGATCGACGATTGGCCTCGTTCCTCACAAGGGCGGGACAGTCCGCGTGCTCGGCGAGGATGTCAATGCGCTGGATGATGCGGCGAAATCTGAGTTTTTGAGCCGCGTAGGGTTCATGTACCAGAACGGTGGCCTGATCAACTCCCTTACAGTCCTCGACAATCTCAAAATCCCGCTCATGGCCCATACCAACCTGCCGGACGACGTGATCGAAGAACTCGTCTATCACAAGCTCTCGCAGGTGCAGCTCACGCATGCCGTGCATCTGCTTCCCGGTGAGCTTTCGGGAGGTATGCTCAAACGCGCCGGGTTTGCCCGTGCCATGATTCTCGAACCTGAACTCGTCCTGAGCGACGAACCCTCGGCCGGTCTCGATCCGGTCACCGCCGCAGATTTGGACGATCTCATGGTTCGGCTTAAAAACGAACTCGGCATGACATTGATCGTCGTCACCCACGACCTCGACAGCATCCGTCGCATTGCAGACAGAATCGTCATGCTCGAAAAAGGTTACGTCAAATTCGACGGGCCGCTTAAAGATGCGCTCAAGAGCGACCTTCCACTCGTTAAAAACTTCTTCGATCGTGCATCGACTCAGGGGCATCCCGGCGTTAAGAGTCTCATGCAAAAATACAGGGGCTAACCATGGCAGCAACCCGTTCACAGAAAATCCGGCTCAGCGTCTTTCTCATCACGACGACAGCCATCGTCATTGCCACTCTTCTCTACCTGATGGGCGCAAGCATGCTGCAAATCCGGGACGAATACACCATCCTGTTGCAGGGCGGTTCCGGCGGTCTGGAAGTCGGTGGCCAGGTTCGATTCAATGACATCAACGTCGGCCGAATAGAAACCGTCAAAATTGATCCGGAAGACCCCAGCCTTATCCGCATCACCATTACCCTCGAACACGGCACGCCCATCACAGAGGATACCATCGCGACGCCAGAACTCGCCGGAATTACCGGTTCCAAACGGCTCGCACTCCATGGCGGAACGAAGAATTCCAAACGACTCGAACCGGGCTCCATCATTCCGTCCGAGAATACCGATCTCGGTGCCGTCATTACCAAAGTCATCAATATTGCCGACAAACTCGAAAACCTCATCGATAACCTCGTCGATATCACGAACGTCGAGAATAAACAGAAAATCGACAATATCCTGACCGAAGTCGAGACTATGACAAAGAGCGTCAACACGCTCGTCGCTTCGAACGAAGAAAACATCAATCAAATCGTCGGCGATGTCAAAGACCTCGTCGTCAAACTCGATTCGAGCATGAACAAAGTCGAGCATTCACTTGACCAGGTCGATCAAACGATCACGAAAGTTGCCTCGCAACACAACATCAACCAGATCACAAACATTCTCGATACCACGAACGCGCTCATGAGCAACGTCACGACGCGGACGAGTGACGAGGAACTCGGCCGCACGATTCAGGACGTGAACAAGCTCGTCGCCGATACGAATGTCACGGTTCTCCGTCTCCGTACCGATTTGCAGCGCGTCATGGGCGAACTCGAGTCCGCCGTCGAAAACATCAACGAATTCACTCAGATATTAATCGATAATCCGTCCGTGCTCATCAGTGGCCGTACGGAAAAGGATCGCCAGCTGAAATGATAAATCGCCGCCACACCACTTCTTTGGCCCAAATACTCGTCATTGTGACCATTCTCGCGGTCTGTCTGACTGGCTGTTTCGGAAGCAAGACGCCCCAACGTTCCTATTTCAGCATCGACTATACCCTGGGAACACAGCCGCAGGAGAAAACGCCGAAGTATTCCCAGACCGTCGTCGTTCAGAACATCCAGTCCGCGCTCGCTTACGACCGGCAGGAAATCATTTACCGTTCCAATCCGTACGAGTTCCAGTATTACTGGTACAAGTTGTGGGCATCCAAGCCGAAGAAAATGCTTCGCGAACTGATCACCGGCCATCTGCGCTATACCAACCTGTTCGCCAGCGTATCCGATACCATCGAAGACAGGATGCCGGATTATATGCTGGATGTCGGCATTGATGCCATTGAGGAACTCGACGTTTCGGAAAAGGAATGGTACGCCCATCTGAGCCTTCGCTTTAATATGACTAAAGTCGACGACAAGACGTCGGTATGGACGTATGAGTTCGATGCTCGCCGTCCCGTCGCCGACAACCAGCCCGTGTACGTCGTCAAGGCACTGAGCGAGCTCCTCGATACGGAACTCGTCAAGGCTTTCCAGGATCTCGACAACACGCTTGCCCGCAAATCCCATAAGTCAGCCCCAGCTCCCATCGATTTCGAGGATACGGAAGACAGTATCGAAGATACGAAAGACAATACTGAAAATCAGCCGCGTGCCGTATTAAAGAATAAACCTTAATCCTCATAAAATGAGAGCGTCTGGCCTCACTCCCCTGCCCCTTCTCCATTGGAGAGGGGGAGAGTACTGTCATTATTATGGTCACAACAATAACTATGGTCATCGCAATAATGGCATAGCCTAATATTCATTCACACTTCATGTTTTATCTATTCAATCGACATTACCGACAACTGGCAGCAGGCATTGCAGCAATTCTATGTATGCTTGCGCCCGAGGCCGCCCGTGGCGAAGACCCGGCCGGGCTGGACAACTCGCGATGGCAGGAAATCGCCGTTGTCGAAACGTCTGACAGCGAAAAAGACGCGAAAAATATAGAATTTACGAGTGAACCCCAAAAAGATGACGATGACACGGATATTCCTGGCGATCCCCATCGCGGCAACAAGACCTGGCTGTTGCCGGATCCCCAGACACAGTTGCTTCGCGACAAAAAGTTGCAAACCGTCACGACCGGTGGGATCTTTGTCCCGGCCATGAGCCCGGGAATGAATGAACCGCGCTATCAAATCCGAAACAAGAGCAACGAAGTCATTTACGAGGGGCAGACAGGCACCACGGCATACGTTTCACAAGGCGATTACACGGTGACAGTCGGTTCCGTCGTTTCGGGCGAACGCCCGGAATTCGATGTCCACGTGGCCGAAGGTGCGATTACAACGGTGCCGGTCGAATGGTCAGGACTCATCGTCAAGGTCGTCAATGACCGCAGCATGACGATTCGTTCCAATTACGAAATCGTCAGCCTTCCGGATCGCGCATACGTCGGCCTCGGAACGGGTGCGCTCGTCAACGAAGGTGAACAGCTCTCGACATGGCTCCTCTGGCCCGGTCGATATATGATTATTTCTGCGGGCGAAGGCTATCAGGCGCGTAAAAACTTCATCACCGTCAAACTGGAACCTGGCGAGCTATCGCGTGTCACGCTCGTACTCGACGAGGATACGGGCAACGTCCTGGGCGGTGGCGAAATCGACTCCGAAATCGACGCGCTCGAAGAGCGATGGTGGTGGGCTTCGGTACTCCTCGGCGGTTCCGTCCGTTTCAACCGCACGGATAACGTCGTCGGCAAGGTGACAGGCCAGCTTCTCGACGTCAGCGCATTCGTCGATTCATCGTTTACGCTCGGCCGCGAAAAGCATTATTTCTATGCTCGTCTGAACGCCGAAATCGGCGGAACGATCCGTTTTGAAGAGCGCCCGTTTATCACGACGATCGACGAACTCAACCTCGACCTGCTCTATACATATCGGTTTGTCGATTGGTTCGGCCCCTATGTGCGGTTCTCATTCGAATCGAACATGGCTCCCTCATGGCAGGAACTCAATGGCAACTACACGGTCGAGAAATACAAAAGCGACGGATCCGATCCCGAGACCTTACTCGACCAGACGGAAATTAAACTCGCACCATCCTTCTCGCCATTGAAATTGAACGCTGGCGCAGGCGGTCGGTTCGACTATTCCATTGGTACGTGGTTCAAACTTGCAGCTCGCCTCGGACTTGCCTATCGATACGTCTATACACACGATCTCTTCGTGCCAGCCATCAACGACGACGAAAAACTCGTGTTATTGATACCCGTCGACAGCAGCTCTCAGTTCGGCATGGAAGCCGCCGCCACACTCGATTTGACGCCGATCAAATGGTTCACGCTCAAAGTCGACGCTCAGCTGCTCGAACCGTTCGACAACATGAAAGAACCCATCGTCGACCTCGATGTCGACGCTGCCTTCCGTCTCAGTTCGATCGCCAGCCTTTCGTACACGCTGCGGCTCAATTACGACACGAGCCTTATCGACAAAGTACAGATCGACCAGTTTATTCAACTGCGTTTCTCCTATAAGGTCTATTAATGTTTTTGTGGTGGCGCGGGCTATCGGCGTAGCCGATACGCCCCGCGTGCTCGCCTATGTGCCTGCGGCGCATACGGCTCGCTCCATATTATGTGTATTGATTTCGCCGACCTGGCGAGCTAAAAAATACACGGATGGAACAGGGAGGTCGTATGTCATTTGATCCGAGCAAAGTTACTCTCAGTGCCAAAGAAAAGGCGTTTATTCAGTGGTACGATGCACGTTGCAAGCGCATATTGTCGAACCGCATGGTGTTGGCGCATCTGCTCAAAGCGACAATGAATGAGTACAGCAATTTAGAACCTGAAATCATTGCTACTCGCTATATCGAGGGCGTGCCGGGCAAAGAAAACCATTCTCTGCGAATACAGGGGCTTCGCAACGAACGCAACGATTTACATCGACATGCCAGTTTCTTCGATGTCATTTTTTATGCACTCGATCCGAGAACGGAACAACCTATCCCCATCTTTATCAACGTAGAATCGCAGTGGGACAATATTCCCAACTATGACCTGTGCAATCGCGGCATTTTTTATATCGGTTGTATGATTGCCGATCAGAAAGATACCGTGTTTGAAAAAAGTAATTACGACGAGCTGCGCAAGGTTTGCTCGGTTTGGGTTTGCCCCAATTCCCCAAAATATCTTGCCAATACCATCGACAGCTACACACTGGAACAACATCATATTCAGGGCACCAGCCCAGCTCACCCAGTTGATAAGATGCAATTGGTGATGGTTCGTGTGGGAACAGCCAATGACGCAAATTTTAAAGGCGTCATGCCACTACTCGAAGCATGCCTGTCCAAAACCACCACCAAAGAACATCAAAACCAAACGACGAATAAATACCACGTTCAGCTAGAACAGGAGGATTACGATATGACAGCCGGTGAACAAATCATTTATGAGTTTAAACGTCAGCTCTGGGAAGTCAGAAGAAAGAGAGAAAAAAGGAAAAGAGGACGGAATAGAGATCGGAGAAAAAATGAGGTCTGAATTGTTGTAACTGTTCAGACCTAGCTCAAATGTTGCCTCTGACTTGCGTGTATCGACTGCCGATTGCCGAAGTGATAAAGAAATAAATACGTAAAACCAAATTATGGTATTGCTTCCGATTGCCGATTGCCGATTGCCGATTGCCGTGTGCAACAACAAAACTGAATGTCAAGATTCGAGTGATGGGCTGAGTAGTTACGAATTGTTGCCCATCAATTGCTGTCACATAAATTCAGAGTTGCGCGACAAAGCTCCAATATGCTAGAAAAAAGCGAGGAATTCACTCTATCGAGTGAAAATGTTTTTTTCAAAAAAAGGAAGTCTTGGAATGTATATTCAAAATTATGATGAACAGTCGTTAGAATATACTTATCCGTGTGCGCTTGCATCGCATCGCATCGCATCGCATCGCATCGCATCGCAAATGATTATATAATATTTTATTATTATTGTCAAGTTTGTGAATATAATAATTATAATATTATAAATTCTATGCGCCACATAGTGGCGCAGACTGTCTGCACCGCAGATCGGGGCAACGGAGCACATAAAGAAACTATATATACAGTAGCAGTCTAAGGCATGGTTATGCCATCGCATAACCGTGCCCGTGCAATGGCATATCATGCCTGCAACACAGGAGCAGGCAAATGTCAGAAATCTACGACAACATCGAAAAAAAGTTTTTGGATGGTCTCAAGGGGATCATTCAAAATAAACATAACATTGTCAAACGCGTTGATTTTTGCGTGGGATATTTAAATTTGCGCGGATGGCGGCATATTGCCGATGAAATTGATGCGTTAGAAGGCGGTGAAGCATTTGGGGGCCGATGCGCAAAACGTCACCTTCTCCAGTCTGAGGAGGTGGCGAGATGAGCGAACTCAATCCTCAGCAACAAAAAGTCGTCGAAACGACTGAATGTCCACTGCTTGTGATTGCGGGACCTGGATCGGGGAAGACGCATACGCTTGTCGAACGCGTGTTTCACTTGATTGCCGACAAAGGTGTTAAAGCCGAAAATATTCTGGTGGCGACATTTACCGAAAAGGCGGCCAAAGAGCTTGTCACACGTATCACGAATCTTGCGCTGAAACATTCACTTAGCATTGACACGAGTGATATGTACATCGGCACACTTCATTCGATATTTCTCCGCATTCTTGAGGAATATCGTGATTATACTGATCTTCATGCAAACTATCGCGTATTGGATGATTTCGACCAGAAATACATCATCTATCAAAATGCAAGGAACTTCTATTCGATTACTGATATTGACACTTTAGACCTCAAGGGCGGTTGGACATTCGCACAAAATATCGCAAACTTGCTGAATAAAATTCATGAATCCAATATTGATGAATCCAAACTTTTGCAGTCCGAAAGCACAAAACTCCGCATTATAGCTGAAATCTGCCGTGTGTATGGGTTATTATTGGCAGATGCAAATGCCATCGACTTTTCATCTATCCAGACGAAGATGCTTCGACTTCTGGAAAATGAAGAGGTACTCCAAGCATTACGAGATAAATTCGAATATATCTTTGTGGATGAATATCAGGACACAAACCGCATTCAGGAAGATATTCTTCTTAAACTCGCGGCACCTAAGAATAAAATATGCGTTGTTGGCGATGACGATCAGGCACTGTATCGATTCCGAGGTGCAACCGTCGAAAATATCCTTCGGTTTCGTGAAAAATTCCCCAAAAAGCGAGTGCGTTATCAAGGGCATTTAACAAAATTACACAAGCCAACATGCCGGAAAGTAGAACTCACAAAAAATTATCGTTCTCATCCCGATATCATCGATTTTTACAATCGTTGGATGGAACAGTTTGCAGATCAACATTATCGTTACCCCAAAAACATCGAAAATGCTGGTTCCCAAACGAAAAAGAATACAAAATATCCTGGGGTCGTCCGCGTCATGGGCAACGACATGGATTCTTGGTGTGATTCGTTTATAGATTTTGTCGATTCACTTAAAGAGAAGAATATTCTATCCGACTACAATCAAATTTGCATTCTAGCGCGTTCCGTTAAAAATGACAAAGTGGCTGCACTTGCTCAAACACTTGAAGAAAGCGGCATTCCAGTGTTCTCTCCACGCGCCGATCTCTTCTTTGGACGCCAAGAGATTAAAAATTTAATTGGGGCTTTTGGAGTTTTATTCCCCAGCCTCGTTGATACCATTCTCAAAACCGAAAATACCATTGGGCGTGAAAAGTACTATCAGGAGTACTGGGATTATTATCAAACCTGCATCTATCAGTTTGGAAATCAGATTCGTGAAAACAAAGATAAACACAAATCACTCAAGAACTGGGTTGCGCGCAAAGCAAAAGAACTTGCTTCACTCACCGAGAATACAAACTATGCTTTTTCAGACATCTTTTATGAACTGCTACAGTTCCCGATGTTTTCGGAGTATTTTGAAACGGACGGCAACTCCATCAAAGACCTTCGTCCACAATACAATCTCGCTCTATTCAGCCGATTAATCGCAAAATATGAATATCTGTACAAAATCATAGTCTTCAAACCAGAACAAATTCATAAAGATGTAGCCATATTCTTCAATACCTATTTGAAATTCCTCATCGAAGGCGGAATCAATGAATACGAAGATTTCGATATGGTCACGCCGTCTGGCTGTATTTCCTTTATGACGATTCACCAATCGAAGGGTCTGGAATTTCCCATCACGTGCGTCGCCAGTCTTGATGCATCACCGCGAAAACAATCCAACTGGCTTGATGAAGAATTACAGCAATTCTATTATCAAACTGAACCTTATGAACCGATCGATAAAGTCAAATACTTCGACTTTTG
>JAZODZ010000399.1:0-24106 GCA_045597285.1 Myxococcota bacterium | reverse complement strand
CATCCCGAACTCGGAAGTTAAGCTCTTTTGCGTCGATGGTACTGCGTGGGTGACTGCGTGGGAGAGTAGAACGTCGCCGGCTTTTTTTGTTTTTCTCGCCTGCGTGGCGAGCGATGGCGGTTGCGTCCCTGTTAGGTGCTCTTGTTATATCTCGCCTGCTCGATGGACTACCACGTCACGGGCATGACGGTGAATGGTGAGACGGTGACGGCAGGGACAGGCGGCGTTTACAAGCTGAATAGTTAGACGCTACCGTTTCGCGCCCGGACGTGATAAAAGGGCACGCCGGGAAGCACCCGGCGTACCGCATTCATAGAAATTACGCCGAAATATGAGATATGTACCGTTGTTTTTCGCCGCGCTTCTGATCACGGCGTGCGACGAACCCACCACGTTCCAAACAGACCCTTTATGCGCATCCTGCATAGCCCAGGCCTGCCATTCCGCCACCGGAGAACACTCGCTACAGGCACATTTCAACACGCTTTCCGATGAAAACAAGGCCCAGGTGATTGCCCTGATGGAAGCCGAGAAAGGGTGTTTTGAACAGCAGCCATGGGCAAAAGAAGAAGCCGCAAAGGCTTATCAGACATGGCCTTCCGCCTTCTACCGAACCACTCGCCCGATGTACGAGACGACCGTGCTCCACGCCCTCGATGAAGTTCTGAACCATACGGAAGCGCAGGATTCTGCGATGCGCTATTTAAACGCGCATTTCGACGAATGGAAAACTGCCGGATTTGCCAATGCCAAAATCGACGAACTGCAACAACACACCGACGACGACTTCATTTTCCCGCTGCTTGTGCAACTGGCTGACAAAGAAGGGCTGGAAAAGCTGGCCTCACTCGAACCGACACAGACCCGCGACATGGCACTGATTTACCGTTGGAAAGAGCTTGGCGTGGAGTCGCAGAAAAGGGCGCTCGAAGCATGGGTTTCGGCGGAATGGCATATTCAGACGAGTGGTTCAGCGCAGCTGCCGCAATACCTCACGCTCGACTGGACGAAACGTCCGTTTCCGGACGGCGTCCCCGAATTTACAGCCGTCCTTACCGTCGACTCGATTAAAATACAGAACAACGAAGTCCAGAGAAAAGGCTGGTCTGCCAGGGAAGTCTTTGCCTGGCCACCGTTAAAAGAAGCCAACACACGACATGCACGCCTCGATTTGACGCCGTGGCTGAGTTCCGCCGACACCTATAAGATTCGCGCATCCGCCACGATGGAAATCTGGCCAGACAACGCCCCCGAAGCCTGCCACGCCCATGAAGAACAATGCGATATGACGCCCGTTCTGACCGAACCCATAGTCCTCGACAAGAGTTATCGCGTCTTTGTCGGCGTCGAAACGGGTTCGCCGAACAGAGTCAAGCAGGACAACGACAATTTAAAAACAAAAAAAGCCATACAGATCGAAATATGCAATGAAGATTCATGTCTTTCGGTCTGGAAAGACGGCAACAAGACGAAAGACCGAACGACGAAACTGGCAGTGCATCAGGGACAGAATTTCTATATGAACGTCATGCCCGGAGACGCCGATCTGCCGATGGCCTCGCGATTGATGGCGCGAACCGGAAACAATGCCGCCTGGCAGGAAATCGCGGTGTTCTTTGCCTATGCGCCTCAGAAATATCATATTCCTGTCAGGGCAGATATATTTTTGGGCAATTTATGCAACCACCAGGGAGACTGCAAACTCGAACTGCAACTCCGTCCAAGTCTGAGGATGGCTCGCCGGGATCCACGATTCAGCAAGTATTGGGGATCCACGCTTGAACTCGGGACGATCACGCTCGACATGCTCGATCAGACGCCGCAGCAAATGACGAATTAAGGAACGGCCATGGACTGCATACTTCAAAAAACACTACAAAAAAAATTTGTCAACAATCGAGGAATAACGCGGATCGAGCCGGAATGGGATGAAGATGCCGTGCGCGAATGCCCTATCTGCGGCGGAATTAAACACTTGGAAATCATGGAAGAAGGCTATCGGACTGTCCGCCCCTGTCCCGGTATGTTCGCCCTAAAACGGATCGATGCCTACAACCGTGCCGGTGTCCCGTCGCGCTTCATGAACGCCACTTTCGACAATTACAAACTCGACCGGATTCACGAGCCATCGACCATCAAAACATTTATACAAAAAATTAAGAATTATCAGAAAGGCGCATCCGGATTTCTTCTCGAAGGCGGCCCCGGCACGGGGAAAACACATCTCCTGTGCGCCGCCATTCGATATCTCACGCTCGAGCTCGGCGTCTCGTGCCTATATATCGATTACTCCAATCTTCTTAGTGACATCCGCGCTTCGTACAGCCAAAACATATCGGAATCGACCCATATCGAGCCGCTCGCCGATATCCCCGTGCTTTTTATCGATGAGCTAGGCAAAGGCCGCGACAAGAAAAACGATTTCGAGCTGCGCATCATCGACGAAATCATCAACCGACGTTACCTGAATCCCGATTTGACGACCATCTTTGCCAGCAATTACCGCGATCGCGACACGAGTGGCTACAACAATTACATGCGAGCCGGTTACGGGACGGATACGCGACAATGGGAAGAGTTTTCTCGCAAACGCTACAAATCAGAGAACTTCCCGAATGACCGTGCATTCATGGCATACGTCGATCAGCTTATGAAAACCGAACACATCGAAGACCGTGTTTCGGACAGGACAGCCTCAAGAATACTGGCCATCGCAGCACCAACGTATATCGACGCATCGGATTACCGCAGAAATCCTGGAATTTAACGTTTTGGAGGAAACCGCTATGCCTGCGGCATACGCATGTGGGGCCCTCAACATTATTTATCCTGTTTCGGTTTATCCATTAACAAATAAGCACATAACGCCCCAGTCTTCTTGTAATTCCTCGCAACCTTGCCTTTCTGTCTTCGACTCGTCACCACTGAATTATGTGACTTGCGCGGTTGATTCTGTTATGATGTATGGTTGAGCCTGAACATCAGAGTCGGGCAGGGAGGTGTTTATGCGATTGACACGTCGGGAATTTTTGGAAATATCAGCAGGCGCGGTTGCATTAGCGGGGATTGGTTTGGTGGGTCTGGAAATCGCGCGTGGAAACATACATTTTAACGATTTCAGGGCATTGCCGGGAATGCATCTTGTATTAAACTTAGATGTCCCGAAACCTGAGAAAGCCCGCGTTTATCTTGTTGCGAGAGCTGAAGGCCGTGAAGGCGTGGTGGCTTCTTTGCCCGGTGCATCGGATATCGAGATCGAGGTTCCGATGATAGAAACCGATGAAGAATCCTTTGAACTGTATGCCGTGGCCGAAACCGATTTCGGGCGCATCAAAAGTGAGTGTGTAGAGGTGTTGGCCCAACCCTATATGTTCGGTCTTTAGGGGGATGATGATGAAGCGCAGCCTTTTTCGTGCAGTTATTCTGATCGGTTTGATGTTGGCGATGCCATTGACGGCAATGGCTCAGAACGAAGACTTAACGCCGACGGTAAACCGTGTAAAGATTGATGCTGTCGATGTCTCTGATGCGCCCAATATTCGTATCAGGGCGACGGCGCTTGAACGCAATTCGTATCCCGTTAAGCCGGATAAAATTTCGACAATCAACGTCATTTCCGAAGGCGAAGTTGTCTCTGCAACGCCCAAAATAAAAGCGCTTCGTGATTCTGATATTCCCATTGATGTTGCTTTGATTGTTCCGATGTCCCAACGGTTCTCCGAACGGGAACTCGAGAACATGAAGGCCGGTATCAACAAAATTCTCGATAACGTGCGCAAGGAAGACGGCAGTTTTCCTGGCGACCGCGTGGCTGGTTTCTTCGATGATGGACGCGGTATTAATGTCGTTCCGCTCGGCGAAGCCTCGGAAGTCGGTACTGTCCTCTCCAAAGCTCATCCCCAGGGACAGCCGTCCTTCTTGTACAGCAGTATGGAAAAAGCGATGGAAATGATGGTCGAGGCGGCGGATAAGCGCAAGAATTCACGCCGGGCAATCATCATCGTTACAGATGCTTTCGATTCTTATACTTTTAAAAAAGAAGAAGTCAGCCGCGAAATCTTTAGCTTTTATAAAGAGGCCAAAAATCATGGCATAAGTATCTATGTCGTCATGTACAAACCCTTTATCCGGTCCTTGATGCCGCTGTTTGAAGGCCTGAGCCGTAAAACAGGCGGTACGTATCGATATGCGGAAGGCGTCGATGATATCACCAAGGGAATTAATTATGCCTGGGGTGAGATTTATGGTGAGCTCGTTATCGACTTTAAACAGGATTTGACCGAAGGCGATGTCATTTCCTACCAGCTCGAGGTTTTGCGGGAAGATGGCATAAAAGTCGAGTCCCAGCCTTACGGCGGTGTCACGGTTCCAAAACTCAAGTTTAATTGGGTCAAGTTCGGCATTATTGCAGGCATTGTGGCTGGTGTTATTCTCATCATCGTCATAGTTCTGTTATTAATCCGCCGGAATCGGCGCAAGAAAGCCGAAATGGAGGCCGCCCTGCTGGAGCAGGAAATTCAGGAAAAAATCGAACGTGGCGAGGTTTGTCCCAAATGCCGTCGAACGTTGATGAAAGACTGGAAAGAGTGTCTGTTCTGCGCTCGTGAGGCGGCAGACGAACTCAATAAAAAGAAAGCTGAAGACCGCGAAAAAGCAATCGAAGAGGCGAAAAAGAAAGGCATCGATCCAAACCGAACCTGCCCCAAATGCGGTCGAAACATGATGCCGCAGTGGAAAGAATGCCTCTTCTGTAAGGCTGGAATCGGCTCAGAGGCCAAGGGCAAGAAAAAAGGTGTCGCGCCCATGGCCGAAAAGAAGAAAAAAGAGGAGGCGACAGGCGAAAGAATTTGTCCCGTGTGTAAACGCGCGATGAAGGCACATTGGACGACCTGCTTGTACTGTGAGGCCGAAAAAGAGAAAAATGCGCCTGCCGAGGCCAAAAAAGAAGAAAAACCTGCCGATAATGTGCGAATCTGTCCGGATTGCGGACGGCCTATGAAAGCACACTGGGATATTTGTCTGTATTGCGAAGCCAATCGCGCTAAAGACTAGTTTTCCCGCATTAATAAAGGAGATACATCATGGATAAATATATCGTGTTTGCCGGGCGTAAGATTCCGATCGAAACGAGTTATCCGGTGCTTCGTTTTGATGATGGGAGTGCCCCGAGCTTTTATGCGCCGGATAAGTCTTTAAGCGCCGAAAGGCTTGTCCAGATGTCTATCTTGCGTCCCGAGCTCCGCAATTACTGTGCTCGTTTCGCCCCCCATTATTCCTTTAACAGAACTGCAGAACAGCTTTTCGGGGCCACCCGCGAAGAAATCGATGCCCTCGGGCAGCATATCTATCAGATCGCCCTTCATCACGATGTCACGATGAGCGCCGGCGATACTTATAACGTCCTCTGTACCCGCGGCCTTTCTACGCATTTTTGCGTCAATTACGATGGCACGCTCTACCAGTACATGGATTGTTATCACATGGCCTGGGCTACCGGCGAAAATAACAACCATAGTATTGCCATCGATATGAACAATCCCGTCTATCCCGAACTCCGGAATGATGATCCGGCGAATGGAATGCGGGATATTTATCAGGGAAAAATCAACGGTTCCGTCAAGACGATGCTCGGTTATACCGAGGCCCAGTACGACACGATTATCGCGCTCATCAAGGCGTTGATTACGCCTATCGTCGTCCCCGGCGAAGAACCTTGGATTCCTCTGCCCAAAGTGGCGCAGAATTGTTTCCCGCCTATCTCTGAAAACGGCGACGTGATTAACCGTTTGCTTCGCGATTCCGTTTCGTTCCAAGGGTTCCTCGGACATTATCACTGCTCTGCAAATAAATGGGATCCAGGCCCAGCATTCGACTGGCTTCGCGTTCTTTCCGGTATCAAGGGGAAACGAAACAGCTTCCCGATGCTAATTGGCGAGCGCGGCGACAGAAAGAATTTGTCCGAATGCGGCGGAAAGTTGCTCACCGATAAACTCAATCAGTACTATCAGATGGCAGAAACTGCGTCTGGCGGATGGTATCCTATCGGCGCAAACCAGGCCTGGCATTCTGGTATTCATCTCAGCGGTGAGGCAGGAACTCCCGTCCTCAATATGATGGAAGGGACTATCGTCGCCATTCGAAATGTCAAAACGGTCGACCTCGGGGACCCCAGCTTCGTCCTCGTCCGGCACCAACGTGAAGAGAAAGATACCAATGGCGATTCCCGTATGGTTTATTGGTATTCCCTCTTTATGCACCTCGCTCCGATGTATAAGGAAGAGGATTTGGAAGGCATTTCCTGGGTCAAAACATTGCTGCTCAATGAACTCGATGTCCCCGATAAGATTAAATATATCAACAGCAACGGCGATGTCGACGGCAACTATGAAAGGGGGATTCCGCATTATAAAAACGGTATCGTTCCCGCTAAAAATCACGAGGAAATTCGAGAAGCCTTCTTCCGAGGCGATATCATCCTTACAAATATCGATTGCAGTGCCTCCGAGAAAATCGGTACCTGCGGCGTCTTCGGCAGCAAACCCGGGGAGTTGTATCATCAGGTCCATGTCGAAGTGTTCAGCAATGAGAATATCTTCGCCAATAACGCCCAGAAAGAAGCCTGGTCTATCATCGAGGCCGACTACTCCGACAGTTCCCGCGTTCGTATTAAAAAATTGCTCCGTCCGATTCAGGAATACGTGCGCGAACAGACGGAGGGCAAGGAACCCACGATTCTTAAATCATCCGAAATCGCCGGCTTCTACTCGATGTCCCCGGATAGCATCCTGGCCCCGAAACGCGACGACTTCAGAAAAATGATTTGCTACCACAAGAGCGAGTGGTCGCCTAAGATGGACTGGACAAAGACCGCAATCCAGACCGTCGGTTGGCAGTGGGAATCGGAGGCGTCTTTCGGCAAGTGGCTCGTCCTGTGGCTCCCGTTCCAATGGATGATTAAAGATGTCGTTTCGGAACTCGGGCTCGATGACAAAGGCTCCGTGTTTACTTTCCATCCCATCTATCTGCTCGAACAGCTCAACAAAACCTATGCCGGCGATGTGTCGCAGACCGCCGAAGTCGCCAGCGATGGCGAAATGAAGCAGAATGTCGCTGAAATGGCCAAAAACCTTGAAGAACTCGTCGCCCTTAATAAAAAGCTCGAGAACAAGGAAGAACTCACTGACGCCGAACGCGCACGTCAGGAAGAATTGTATCAGCTCATGGATGACCACATGGGGGATGCCAAGGCCGATATTTCAGCCGAAACTTCTTATGATTACTACTATGACGAAAAGTTCGATCAGTGGGAACCCGGTGAGTGGACGCCGCCGCCAAAGCATGATCTCGAGGGGCTTTGATCCAATCCTGAGTCACACTCGATCCATGTCGCGTTTCGCATAGCCTTAGTTTATGCGGAAATGACAGGTATATGCACAGCCCGTCACGATGTCGCGAAAATCTGAATCGAACACCGAATCGCAACTGGTCGGCTTTTGTCGGAGATGCTGGAATAAACATAAAAAAATGCTGCGCCGTATGCAATAGGCGCAGCGAATGTGCGGCGTATTGCACAGCAATAGCCGCACGCCACAAATACACGTGTTATCAGGACTGAATTGCTGAATAAAGGAATACTCTATGGCAGAAGTTGACAATACCCGTATTTCGAGAATGAAACAGAAAGCATGGTCCATGTTCGACGCCAACCGTCCCGATGAGGCCATTGCCTCTTTCAAGGAATGTATCGAACTCGAACCGAACAATCTCAATCATCAGATCGAATTGGGCGTTGCGCTGTATAAGTTTGGCCGACTCGACGAAAGTCTCGAAGTGCTCGACAAGATTCTCGCCGTCGATCCCGAGCATACGCTCGCCCTCAACAATAAAGCCAGAATCCTCATCGATCGCGGCCAGCATAAAGAAGCACTCGCGCTCTATCAGAAAATCCTGAACCGCGATCCCAAACATATCAGGACGTGGATCAAAGCCGCACAGCTCATGCGTTCCCTGCAGAAATATGACAAGGCCGACGGCTGCATTCAGAACGCGCTCGAATATGCTCCGAATGATATCGAGCTGTGGCGCGAACGCGCAATTATTGCCAGAACCGCAGGAAATCTCGAACAGGCCGCCGAATATATCGGAAAAGCACTCGACCAGAAGGCAACCGATTTCGATGCCCTCCGCGAAAAAGCGAACATCCTCATGGCTCTGAACCGCTTCAAACCCGCCATCGATGCCTATCAGGCCGCGCTCCGTCAGAATTCCAAAGACCACGAAGTCAAAGTCTCGCTCGGTTACGCATACCTCGCCGACAACCGTCCCAAAGACGCCCTCGATGCCTTCGAGGCCGTCATGAAAGAAGACAAAAACAACGTCAAAGTCTGGGAAGGACGTGGCCTGGCCTTTATCGCGACCGGCGATGTCCCGCGCGGCCTCGTCAATCGTGGCACCGCCGCCATGATCGACAAACGTTACGATGAGGCGCTCCAATATTTCGATCAGGCAATCGAGGCCAAACCTTCTTTCCCCGAAGCATGGTCAAATAAAGGCGTCCTGCTCGAAAAAATGGAAAAATATCAGGAAGCCGCCGACGCCTACCGACAGACGCTCAAACTCGACCCCAACGCCGTCGTCGCAATGCATAACCTCGGAATGCTCTGCATTAATCATCTCGACAAACGCGAAGAAGGCCTCAGCTGGCTTAAAACCACGCTTAAATACGATCAGCAGCGTTGGTTTAAACTCCCCTCCGAGCTTCGCAATGCCGTCGATAAAGCCCATTACATGATTTAGTGCGAATCATCGCTCAGCGCCCCCATCAAGAACTGTACAAAATACCGCGACTGGTATAAATGGGCGGCGCTGTGTGTGGGTGTATGTGTGTGAAAATAAAGGACAAATATGATTTGTAACAATGTACTCGAGGCAATTGGGCAGACGCCCATGATCCGCCTTCAGCGTATGGTACGGCCCAATTCGGCCGAAGTGTTGGTCAAATATGAGGGTTTGAACGTCGGTGGTTCGATTAAGACCCGTACGGCGCTCGCCATGATTAATGCCGCCGAAAAGGAAGGAAAGATCAAGCCCGATACGATTATCGTGGAACCGACGTCCGGCAATCAGGGTATCGGCCTGGCCTTGATTGGCGCGGTTCGCGGCTATCGGACGATCATCGTGATGCCCGATTCCGTGAGCGAGGAACGGCGTAAACTCGTCGGGCACTACGGGGCCGAAGTCATTCTCGTCCATGACGAAGGCAATATCGGCGAATGTATCGCGGAATGCGCACGCACGGCGCGTCGTATGGCTGCCGAAGATCCCCGTGTCTTCATTCCCGAACAATTCTCAAATCCCAATAATCCCCTCGTTCACAAGCATTATACCGCGCTCGAAATCCTCGAGCAGGTTGCAGGCCCCATTCACGGTTTCTGTTCCGGCGTGGGCACGGGCGGCACGCTCTCGGGGGTGGGTGAAATCCTTCGCGCCATCAATTCGGATATCGAAATCTGGGCTGTCGAGCCCGAAAATGCCGCGATACTCGCCGGCGGAACGATCGGAACACACTTGCAAATGGGCATTGGCGACGGCCTCATTCCCGACAATCTCAATACTAAAATCTACAATCACGTCTATATCGTGACTGACGACGAGGCGATTCGCACCGCGCAGGATCTCGCGCGTCTCGAAGGCCTGATGTGCGGCATTTCCAGTGGTACCAACGTCGCGGCGGCTCTCGCGCTTGCCGAAAAACTCGGCCCCGGCAAAACTGTCGTCACAATCCTGCCCGATACCGCCGAAAGATATTTCAGCACACCGCTCTTTCAGAATTGATAATTGTTTTTTTATCGTGGGGCCGTGCCTATGCCGTTGCAAAGACACTTATTCCCCCGTGTTTCTTAGCCCAAAATTGTCGTTCATCATTTCTGAGTCTTTGCAATCGGCATACGGCCCGGCGGCATGGCTATCGCTGCGCGATACGCCATGCCGTCTTTTTTTGTCTTTGCGCCCATTCGTGCCATAGTGCCCCCGCGCTGCGTGCGCTATTGTTTATTCGCCTCCGCCGTTCTGTTGCGCCTGTCGACATACGGTTGGTTTCGTTCGACAGGCCAAAATCCAAAAGGTCTCTCAGATGCCCGAAATTCCTGAAGATTATACCGGTGAGATCGTTTCCGCTCTCGTCGAAGAGATTTCACAACGATATGCTGTCTTAAAATTTGCCGATTCCGAAATCGCCGTCTGCTCGCTCGATGAATTGCCCGATTCTGTTAAAAAAGGCGACAAATTCGATCTCTATATCGAGGGAAAGGCAAAAAATAACGCCTGGATTGGATCGGTCGAAAAACTTAAAGCACTGAGGGTTTGGCAAAAACTCGAAGAAAGTGCCAAAGCCAACACCGATTTGATGGCAAATGTCGTCTCGGCAGAAGAAAACGGTCTCGTCTGCGATGTCGAAACCGTCATGGGATTCATGCCGAAACGCGAAATCGAAGAAACCCAGATTTCCGAACTTCACCAATATGTCGGCAAGAATTTAAAAGTCAGAATTCTGCGTCTCTCGAAATCTGACGGAACCGTGATCATCAGCCACAAGGCCGCTGTCGCTGAGGAATTACGCGAAAATCGTGAAAAGCTGCTCGCCCGTCTCGAGGCCAATCAGGAATACGAGGGAACGGTTCGACAAGTCCTCGATTACGGCGCATTTGTCGATATCGGTGCCGGTGTCGAAGGTCTCGTCCATCGTTCAAACCTGAGTTGGGGCAACGAAGATCCGGCTTCTGTCGTCTCAATCGGACAGAAACTCCGCGTCGTGATTCTGAGTGTCGAAAAAGGGCGCATTGCGCTTGGACATAAGCAGCTCGTCGAAGATGACTGGCTGGTTGGCATTCAATCGATCGAAATCGGTTCGGTTGTCGAAGGCAAAGTCACGGCATTTGCTTCATTTGGCGCATTCGTCAAAGTCGCGAAAGGCGTCGAGGGGCTCGTTCATAATACTGAACTTTCTTGGGATACATCCATCCGTCAGGCGCAACAGATTCTCAAGCTCAATGCCACAGTCCGCGTTCGCGTTCTCGGCATTGATGAGGAAAAACGACGGCTAAAACTCAGCCTGCGGCGCGTCGAAGGCAATCCGTGGCAGGAAGTTTTGGATGCCTGCCCGCCGGGAACCCGGATGAAATGCAAAATATCGGGCATTGCTGAGTTCGGCATCTTTGTGGATATCGGTCACGGCCTCCGCGGGCTGATTCATAAAAACGATCTGCCCAAAATGCGCGAAAACAATGTGTTTAATACACAATATCAGATTGGCGATGAAATCGAGTGCGTGATGACCGAAGTCGATGTCGGCCGTGAAAGGGCCAGCCTGAGTGTCCGCAAACTCCTCGGCGATCCGTTTGATAATTTTGCAGATCAGAATCCCGTCGGCCGACAGTTCGATGCTGAGATCGTCCGCATCGCTAAATTTGGGGCTTTTGCGGCCATTGGCGAGGTTCAGGGATTGATTCATATTTCGGAATTGTCCGAAAAACGCGTCGATAAAGTCGAGTCAGTCGTATCGGTCGGTCAGAGGGTTCGCGTCACCGTGGTGAGCCTCGATAAAAAGGCGCATCGCCTTGGTTTGTCCCTGATTGCGGAACCTTTTGAGCCTCAGAGTGACGACGATCACGATGCCGAAGACGAAAAAACGAATGACAATCCAGGGTTGGGCAAAATTGCCGACATCTTCTCCATGAAAGCAAAGGAATAAGGCATTGGGGGGGGAGTGAGAAGTTTGATGGAAAGAAATTTCCGGAATATCCAATAAATCGATATGCGGGCGTCTCGCCCGCAATAATACTGGGAGTAGTAATTGTTCAGAGGTTAGCTTAGTGGTACGAATTATGACGTTGCTTTTCGTTTTACCCCGACAACTCAATGTGTTAATAATGCTTTGATTTGGCATTGAAGAAAGCAGGCCAGTTTGAATTATATTTTTAATGCAAGGAAAGATTATGAATAATATTCCTAAATTTATGGGGGGGGTGAATATAATTCATCATTCTTCCGATTAGTCGATTGCACGGAAGCGGCCCATAGCCGCACGGATCGCCGCTCACTCCAGTCTGAGGGGGTGGCTCGCAACATAGACATCTTCCATGCCCAATCGATGGCATCTTCTGCCATCGACAAACAATCCGAGACATTTTGTTTTTACGGGATAACCGCAATCTAAGCACACGCATGCCCTATGGGGTACGTGTGCTTGACTGTGTCCATCCCATAGGGTTGCGTGTGCTTGCTCACAAAAAAGGAGTAAGCCATGGCTATAAAAAAACGAGAACTCTACAGTACACTTTGGAAAAGCTGCGATGAACTGCGCGGCGGCGTAGAACCGCATAAATATAAAGACTATATATTAACATTATTATTTCTCAAATATGCCTCCGATCTAAAAAAGAAGAATCCGAACTCGCGCTCGCTCAGCATTGCCGAAGGCTATGCCTACGACGATCTCGTCAAAGCATCGACGCAATCCGGTTTGGCACAAAAAGTCAACGATGCAATGCGGAAATTTGCCGACAATAATCAGAATTATCAAGGGATTGTCAATATTGCTGATTTTAACCAGCTTGGGCCGGAAAATGAACGAAACCACACGATTTCGTCTTTAATTAATCTATTTTCGCGATTTGACTTTTCTCATAACCACGCCAACGATGATGATATTCTGGGAGATGCCTACGAATATCTTGTACGTCAATTTGCAGTCGCTTCTGGTAAATCCAAAGGGCAGTTCTATACACCCGCCGAAGTCTCCAGAATACTTGCCAAAATAATAGAAATCGAAAAGGCTGAATCCAACCGCGTGACGCTGTATGATCCCGCCTGCGGTTCGGCATCGCTCCTGATTCGCGCCGCCGAGCAATCCGGGCGCAATATCTCCATCTATGGCCAGGAAATCAGCCCGGAAACCGCCGCACTTGCCATGATGAACTGTTTTCTGCACCAAAGACTTGGCGCAGAAATCTGGGGCAACGAAAGCACCCTCTCCAAACCTCATTTCAAAGAAGGGAATGAGATTAAGAAATTCGATTATGTCGTCGTCAATCCGCCATTTTCCGATAAAAAATGGGATAAGGATGTCGATAAAACACACGATCCGCGCTTTAATAAATACGATCTCAAATCGAATGGCGATTATGCCTGGTTGCTGCACGTCATCTATTCGATGAAAGATACAGGAAAAGCCGCCGTCATTCTACCGCATGGCGTGTTGTTCCGTGGTGGTATCGAAGCACAAATCCGCACCGATATTATCCAACAAGGACTCATTCAGGGCATTATCGGATTACCCGCCAATCTCTTTTATGGCACCGGCATCCCTGCATGTATTCTCATGCTCAATAAATTCAAGGCAAAAGACAACGAGGGCATTTTCTTTATCGACGCCAGCCGCGATTATATCAAAGACGGAAATAAAAATAGATTGCGCGAACAGGATATCGCCAAAATCACTGAAACATTCCTTAACCGCACCGAAATCGAATACTATTCTCACTTTGCAACACTCGAAGAAATTCAAAAAAATGAATATAATTTAAACATTCCGCGCTATGTACAGCCACCTTCGGATGAAGCAGAACAAAATCTGGACGCACATATTTATGGCGGCATTCCGACCTCTGAAATCGATAAATTCAAGCATTATTGGGATGTCTTTCCCCAATTGAGAAGATCATTGTTTAAGCCGCTCAAAGAACGCAAAGGCTTTGAAGTGTGTACGGTCAAGGTCGATGAAATCAACGATGCGATACTCGAAGCACCGGGCATGAAATCACTTCACGAAGATGTGCAAAATCGCTTTGCACAATGGCGAAAAGTGGCAGAAAAGCTCATTGCGCCTGCGTTTGACAAAACTGGCAATGCCCAAAATATACAAGACGAACTACAAAAATCCTTGCGCAAAATCTATAATCAAGCTCGATTACTGGACGAATACGACGTGTATCAAATACTGATGGGTTACTGTGCCGAAACCATGGCTGATGATCTCTATGCGCTTTGCGCCGATGGTTGGGAAGTGGCTCGCGATATCGAACGGGAAATGTCGATATCTAAAAAAGGCAAGGAAACCGAGAAAAATTGGGATGGTGCGCTCATTCCCAAAAACATCGTCATCGCCCAAAAATTCACCGACCGACTCGCAAAATTGCGCGAAACTGAGCGCCAACGCGATGCCTTGCAAGATTCTTTAGATCAAACAATCGAAGAATTTAAGGATGGTGAGGACGATCCACGCCGCGACTGCCTGAACGATAAAGACGAATTTACGCAAACGGCCGCCAATGCTGCGCTAAAACAGGCCAAAGCTGACAAGGACAAAGAGGCCATTCAACAAATCGAAGCGCTCATAGCGCTCTCTAATTCGCTTTCCGATGCAGACAAACTCGCCAAAGGACTCGCCACCTCCCTCGACGCCGACGCGCGCGCCCTCTATCCAACGTTCACCAAAGCAGATGTCATCGCCCTGCTCTATGCCAAATGGTTCCCCGAACTCTCCACACGCCTGGGTGAACTCTATAAAAATGTCGCGCACTGCTTTGCCGCCTCACTCTCGGAATTGGTAGAACGCTACGCCAATACCCTTGAGGAATGCCAGAGCGAGGTCGATGCGCTCGAAGACCGCGTCAAACAACATCTTTCGGATATGGGGATTTGATGGGGCACGGCTATCGGGCTTTGCCCGATACGCCTCGCCTGCTCGGCTATTTCGCTGCGCTCAATACGCCTCGCCATGCTTATGAATCATGACTGTCTTCTTTTGTAATCAGATCCTTGGAATTATTTACGCTATGTTCACGGCCATCAAGCATTTCCATAAAATCATAAGGGGTCACTACAAAATGTTTTGTGGGAAAATGTTTACCGTTGCCAGTGACAAGCCAGGCGTCTTCTTCACGTTTTTCCATTGCGACTTCGTAAAAAATGACGTCCTTTTCATCAGGAAAATATTCGCCAGTCGGACTCGTTCGGTTAATGTTGATGCCATTATCTTTAATAAAAATAAAAAGATTACGAATCAGATCAGAAGGGATTCGGAATTTGGAACGGTGAAGGACCTCATCATACTCATCGAGAATTTTGGCATGATACAAAGGGGTAAACCTGCCTTCAAAAAGCGCATGCATCACACGAACAGTAGCAACATCCGTTTTTTTAGAAATGAAGGCAGAAATAAAGACATTTGTGTCGATGACAGCCAATATTCTACGACTATCTTTTGGTGGCGATTCTTGTGTCATGAATTATCCCATTTGAGCTGTCAAATCACATACCAGAAGCCATACATGCAGAATCACATTTGCTTTCAATTAAGCGTTGCTCTGCTGCCCTTTTTTCACGCGCTTTCATTTCCTCTCTTGCCAGGCGAATCTCTTCGTTTATCTCGTCGAGCGTCATCTCAGGCGCTGTCTGAGAATACTCGCGCATCTGTTCGATCAATTTCTGCCCAAGTTCGTGTCGCTTCTTTTGTCTCATTTCCTCTCTTGTCAGGCGAATCTCCTCGTTTATCTCGTCGAGCGTCATCTCTTGGGTCGCCGACGTCTTGCAACGCATTGCCTCGAAAGCCCTCCATGCCTCTTCGCCAGTCACATGACTTGACTGAGCAGACTGCTCCATGCTTTTCAGACCGTCGTTCATTTGCAAAACGAACTGAAGCTGAGCCTCATTCAACGAATCAATTTTGGCATAAGCCATTTCTCGCAAAGGTGACATACAACCCTCCATCTTCATTACGGTTGGCAAATATGCCAACTACCATTTGCATTATAGCACATCGATTCGTGAAACACCAAACCTCACTCACGCATAAGCCCGCAGACCGCGATCGCGTCCGTATGGGCGTAGCTGCACCAACTCTCACTCACGCATAAGCCCGATAGGGCTTCCATGTTAGTAGCCCCCGGTTGACGCGTAGCAGCTACCGGGGGAACAAGCAAAACCAACAAATTGCGAACCCCATAGGGGTTCCATCGAAACCAATAAAAATCATCACCATCACGATAAACCATCCCAACACCATAAGGAGATATCACACCATGACACGCAAAGGCTACAAACACACCGAACTCGGCGAAATCCCAGAGGATTGGGAGGTAAAGACGTTGGGGGATGCTTTTGACTATATTCAACCCACAACATATTTAGTTAGGTCAACCGATTATTCTTCATATGGAATACCAGTTTTAACAGCTGGTAAAACTTTTATACTTGGTTATACAACCGAACGAGAGGGCGTTTTTAATGATTTACCAATTGTAATTTTTGATGATTTTACTACTGAATCCAAATATGTAACATTTTCATTCAAAGCAAAATCATCTGCTATGAAAATGTTAAAAGCCAAACCAAATGTTGATGAATATTATGCATATCTTGCACTACAAACAGTAGACTATACAGTTGGAAGTCATGAACGACATTGGATTTCAAAATTCCAGTATCTTCCAATCCCCCTTCCTCCCCTTCCCGAACAACGAGCGATTGCGTCGGCACTCTCTGACGTCGATGCACTCATCGAAGCCCTCGACCGGCTCATCGACAAAAAGCGCAAGATCAAACAGGGCACGATGCAGCAACTGTTATCGGGCAAAAAGCGACTTAAAGGTTTTGGCAAGGGCAAAGGCTACAAACACACCGAACTCGGCGAAATCCCAGAGGATTGGGAGGTGAAGACGCTGGGGGATGCTTTTGACTATATACAACCCACACCATATTTAGTTAGGTCAACCGATTATTCTTCATATGGAATACCAGTATTAACAGCTGGTAAAACTTTTATACTTGGTTATACAACCGAACGAGAGGGTATTTTCAATGATTTACCCATTATTATTTTTGATGATTTCACTACTGAATCCAAATACGTAACATTTTCATTTAAAGCGAAGTCATCTGCCATGAAAATGTTAAAAGCTAAACCAAATGTTGATATATATTATGCATATCTTGCTCTGCAAACAGTAGACTATACAATTGGAGGTCATGAACGACATTGGATTTCAAAATTCCAGTATCTTCCAGTACCCCTTCCTCCCCTTCCCGAGCAACGTGCGATTGCGTCGGCGTTGTCGGATATGGATGCAGAGATCGAATCATTGGAAGCGAAGCGCAATAAATACACCAAGATCAAGCAGGGCATGATGCAGGATTTGCTCACGGGGCGCGTGCGGTTGCCGGTGAAAGAGGTTTAATGCGCAGAAGTGCGAACGCTCATTTAAATACTAACCATTGGTTCAAAAATAGAACTGTAACCAGATCATCCACAACTCGAAAGGAGAACGACAATGTCAGATCAGTATCAGTCCAATGTCGGTGATGCCGAACGCACAACACAAGATCGCGTGGTGGCGTTTTTTAAACAGCTCGGGTATCGATATCTTGGAAACGAACAGGACAACCAAATCGATCATTTCTGCCTGAATTTCAATCATCTCAAAGATTGGCTCAAAAAGCAGCATCGATATAACGATGACGTCATCAATAATGTGATCGCGACACTGGAACACAAAATTGGAGAATGTCACAAATGTGGGAATTATGCCGATGCCAATTTATATGATATCAACCAGACGTGTTATGCCTGGATGCGCAATGGCATTGTGGTCGATAATCCCAAAACGGGCACGAGTGAAACCGTGATGCTCGTCGATTGGGAACATGTGGAAAACAATGATTTTGCTTTTGCCGAAGAAGTTTGGTTTAAAAACCATCAATCGGCAACGGATTGGCGGCGTGCAGATATTATTGTATATATCAACGGCATGGCCATTGCGGATATCGAGCTTAAAAAAGCGAGTGTTTCGGTGAATAATGCGGTGCTGCAGCTGCAGAAATATGTAGAGAATAATTTGAGGGCGTATGCATGCAATGCGTTGCTCGTGGCCGGCAACGAATCGCAGGGCATGCGATATGGCGCGATTGGCGCAAAATCTGAATTTTATATGCAATGGCGCGAAGATGAACCCGAACGATTGCGGCGCAATGGCGAGCAGGAAATCGAGGAAATTCAAACCTGCAGACGTGTAAAGCAATTGCGTTTGAATACAGAGAATGTATTATTGCAGGATTTGGCCAGCCTGTTTGAAAAAAGCCGATTATTGGACCTGATGCGATGGTGTGTTTTATACGACGGTGGCATCAAAAAAATCGCCAGATATCATCAGTATTTTGCATTGACCGCATCGCGCCAGCGGCTTACGCATTGCAATGATGGCAAGGGCGGTATTATCTGGCATACGCAGGGCAGCGGAAAGACAATCACAATGGTTTGCATCATGCGTTGGATATTGGAGAATCTCGATAATCCGCGCATTTTGATTGTAACTGACAGGGAAGAACTCGATGCGATGATGTCTGGCGTGCTGTTCAGCAATAAAGAGATGATGCCGGTTGGCTACAGTCAGGCAAAGAACTGTGCGAATCTGCGCGATCTGCTCGAGGAAAAGCAGACTGTGACACATACTAAAATCATTTGTACTTTGATTCATAAATTCCTGAATAAAAAGTATGACGGAGCGGAGCGCAATGATAGCGAATTTGTGAAAGCGATTCAGGAAATGAAACCGATTCAGAATAAAGGGAATTTCTATATCTTTATCGATGAATGTCATCGTTCTCAGGCAGGGGCGATGCACGCAGCCATGCGCAAGCTCATTCCCAATAGTATAATGATCGGTTTTACGGGAACGCCAATTATCAAAGCCGAAAAGCAGAGTATAAACCGTTTGAGCCAGGCGATTTTTGGCGATTATATTCATCAATACAAATACGATCAGGCCGTGAGCGATCAAGTCGTATTGCCACTTCGATATGAGGCGCGCAAAGCGGGGATTTTGCTCACCGACAAGGATGAACTGGATGACGAAATTCAGCATTATTTTGACGAAAATCATCCCAATCTGACCGAAGAAGAACGCGAAATTCTCAATCGTCGGTATGCATCTAAGGCCTATGATGATGAAAAACGACTCACAAATGTCGTAAAAGATATTATCAGCGATTTTAAACCATCTGTGACTTCGCCGAACAAACCCATACCGAGATTGCAGAATGGTGGCAATGCGATGTTGGCTGTACATAATATCTATCGTGCTTTCAAATACTATGAAATCTTTCAAAAAAGAGAATTTAAAGAATGTGCTGTCGTTGCATCGTATGAAGGGGATGCAGAAGCCTTGGATCGCAATGATAATAGTGACGAATGTTTTAAAGCCAAAGAGTATAAAAAACTACTCGAAAAATATGGTCAAAATAACCGGGATTCCTACGAAACCTATATCCGCGAAAAATTCGTCAAAGAACCAAACAATGTTAAACTGCTCATCGTGGTGGATAAGCTTTTGACGGGGTTTGATGCTCCCAAATGCAGCGTGCTCTATCTCGACAAACCGATGAAAGATCACACGATGTTTCAGGCGGTTTGCCGCGTGAATCGGCTCGATGATGAATCGAAAGCATGGGGATTGATTGTCGATTATTGTTTTCAGCTCGATCGCTTGCAAAGTGCGATGGGCGACTATACCGGCTCAGATAAAGAGGTGAACGATGTCATGATTCCGGGATTTGATCCCGAGGATTTAGCCGGCATGATCGAGATGTCCAAAGAAGCTGCATACCAACGCTTTAGAGAAATGCTGGATGCTTTGGATGAACTTTGCAGAGATATGAGGGATGTCCATGACAATATCGATCTCAAAGCGGCGAAAACGTATTTTTTGAATGATGGCGATCCCGAGACGTTAAAGCATCGTCGTGAAGATTTATATCAATATTCAGGGGCTTTGATTAGAAACTACCATGCCATGCCCGGGCAGCGTCAGACCGAATACCGCAAACCACTCAGGCAATATGCGGAATTGCGTGAAACGATAAAACTGAATAGTGATGAACATCGTGAATTGCCGGATATTTCCAGTGCGATACGAACGATTATAAGTGATCATCTTCGTTCAGAGAAAGTCACGAGTCGATTCTCGCTATCAACGCTCACGGGATTGTCATCGGAACATTCTCGCATGGATGTCGTTCATAAACTCATCGATATGTTCCATGCGGCGAATCAAGGTATCGATGGCGTTTATGACAAGAATGATAAAGATCTTGCCGCAGACATCATTCGCAACAATATCATGGCAGAACTTCGCAGTCGTATGGATCAGGATCCCGTAAAATATAAAAAGTTATCGGAACTGCTCGAAGAATATTTGAAAAAGTACGAAGATGCCCAAAAGACGTTTGAAGACATGGTCAATGATATTCAGAACGATATTGTAGATAAGATAGATCAGCCCGATGAAAATCTTCCCGAAAGCATTTTACATACGACGCATCCCGAGGCATGTGGTGCTTTATATAAAAATCTCATCGAAAATGAGATTTTTATCCCGGAAGAATGCGAAATTGTGGTCGTCGAAATTGAGCGAGTTATGTTAGAAGAAGCGCAGGCCGAATGGCGTAGCAATCCTGCAAAGCGCGGCAATGTGGAAGAGTGTATATGGCGAGTGCTGGAGGTTCATGGCAAGGCCAACGAAAGCACATTGAAACTGGTCATGGATATTATTTCCAATCAGGACGTGTACTGATGAACGCGGAAACTATACAAATATCGGACTTTACCGTTTCGGTGGAGCGCGGAGATACGAAGTATATGTACCTTCGCGTTCTTCCGCCTGACGGTAATGTTCTGATCAAGGCTCCTGAACAGGTCAGTCTGGATGATATGCGTCGGTTTGCGATCTCCAAACTGAGTTGGTTAAAGCGCGAACGCGCTAAGTACCAAACGCAACCGAGATTGCCTGAAAGACGATATGAAACCGGGGATTGTGTGCGCATTTGGGGAGATTTCTGTCGCCTGCGCATCGTTCATTCCTGGAAATGTAATTATGTAAAACGTGACGGTGACTGGATCGAATTGCAGACGCGGCCCAATAGCACGCCGAAACAACGAGAAAATATCCTCAATGAATGGTACCGCAAGCAACTTCGCGAGGCGCTCGATGGCTTGATTCCTCTATGTGAAAAAATTGTCGGTGTGAGTGCAGATTTCTACGGCATCAAGAAAATGGCCACGAGATGGGGCTCATGCCAGATCGAGAAGCGTAGAATTTGGCTAAATTTGTACCTTGCACAAAAAACGCACGCTTCATTACAATATGTACTCATACATGAACTTGTACATTTGCAGGAACCGACGCACAACGAAAGGTTTTCGATGCTCATGACCCGTTATTGCCCTAATTGGCGGTCATTGAAAGACCATTTGAATGGTCAGGCGTTGGAACCGTTTGAACGGAAACATTTATAAATGTTCTTCTATTCTGCACCGCGTATCGCAACGCGATAGCGGGCGGCAAGAGGGCGTATCGGCGGTACGCCGATAGCCCGTGCGCCCATGCAAAGACGCGCGGTCTGTGCGTCTCTCGCCGTATGCTAATTCCCGAACTGATACCACAGCGCTATGCTTGCGTTCAAATAGCATTTGTGCTATGATACTTCGCGTTTTTTGACAGCAGGGGCTGTCATTGTGATCATTACGGTTCGTAAAACAGGAAGTATTCGATGAATAACCAGCAAAGAAATGAACTCTGCCACTGTGGTAGCGGTAAAAAATACAAAAACTGCTGTATGCGCAAGGATGAAGCGCAGGCTCAGCTTTCCAAACAGACTTACGATGTCCGCCGCGTCATCGGTCCAAGAACGACGCCCTATATGTTCTGGAAAAACTGGAGCGCTGCATGCGAACGCAATGAATTCGGTCTCGTCCATGATATGCTCCTTCAGGGCGGCGACCTCGCTACGAAATTCAGCACGGCAGAGGACTTCTTTGTCAATATCAACGAAATCGGGCTTCCCTTCGAATCCAGATGGAATCTCGACAAGATTAAGCTCAATGGCACCACTTGCATGTTCCTCTGCCATCGCACCGACAGTGAAGACAAAAATGCCGATGTCATTTGCTCTTTGATGACGCTCAAACTTACCGAACTCGGTTATCGCGTCGAAAATATCCAGAGAGCGATTTGCAAACCGAACGCTGACTTCGTACTTTCGTTCGATATCTTTGGTGTCCAGAGCGCCGAAGGCGATTACCTGAAAAAAGTTAAAACCGGATGGGCACGTCCTGATTTGACCGATGCCGCTACTCGGTTTGTTGCACCTCAGGATTAATTTTTACCGTTGGGAAGTGCCGGGACGCGTGCGTTCCGGCTTTTTTATATGAGCAAAGAAAACAATCATTCCGAAGAAGATATCCTTGAAGCCGTGATGAAGTCTCCGTTTGCTTCATTGAACGACGAGGAAATACACAGATTTCTCAAGCTGTGTACTTTTAAAAGTTACAAATCCGGCGAATGCGTGCGTTTTCCCGATGATCCTGAGCGCGAAATGACGATGGTAATCAAAGGGATTGTGACGATTTACAACGTCGACAAGACGCGTATCATGGCGCAGTTCGAACCCGGCGATTGCCTCGGGATGATGTCGCTTCTCTTTCCCATTCATAAGGCAACACGCGCTTATGCGACGGATGAGGACAACCTTGTGCTCGTTTTCTCGGAAGAGAATTTCCGCAAAATTGGTGAAATTGATCCAAAACTCGCGATGTCGATCATGCGTCGGATAATCGATTTCATGACGCCTTATGTCGAGGCTGCGGCCAACGCGATGGCGGAACTCTAGTCGATATGGATTGCCCCGATAGGTTTTCTATCGGGGCTTTTTTCGTCTTCGGCCTTGCTCCCCGCACGCTTTTACACGCCGTATGAAATAGGCGTGTAACGTGCCGCGTATGGAATAGCGGCACGCCACAAAAGTGCAGAACCTACGATTTACGTTTGCGCGATTCGCGGCGGCGCAAAAAAAGCAGGAACAGAGTCCATGCGGCGCAACCCCAGCCCAGAATATCACCGATATAGCTGTAAATCGTCCGCGTTCCGGGCATCATGCCGACGGATTGCAAAAGGATTTCGGGCTCATAAATCGACGTGCGCTTGACCATGCGCCCGTTGGGGTCGACGAAAGCACTGACACCCGTATTGGTCGAACGCACGAGCCACATGCGGTGTTCAACCGTGCGCATCATGGCAAGGGCGAGGTGAAGCATCGGTTCGGATGTCTTCCCGAACCACGCGTCATTCGTCACATTGACGAGGACATTCGGCTCAAGCGTGGAAATATCGCGGACATATCGGGGAAGGATGTCTTCGTAACAGATAATCGGCCCAATCTTATAGCCGTGAAAATCCAGCGTGTTAAACGTTTCTCCGGCCGTCAGGTTTCCCGTTTCCGGGAAGATATCGTAAATCCACGTGAATTTGTCGGCCAGCGGGATGTACTCGCCAAACATCAGCGGATAATTCTTGTGATAGGTGCCGAGCACGCGGCCGTCGCTCTCGATGAGATGCGCCGTATTGTACAACTTCCGCTTATCGACGCCCATGCGATAGAGTTCGTCGAAATTGATATCTTCCGTCGGATCGGTCGATGTGATGGAAAGCGTCCCAAAAAAGATTGCGGCCTTGTTGTCCCGAAGTGGTGAGCCGATATCTTCGGGGCGAATATGCTTGAGCAGATCGTCTCTTCGGCTGCCGCGCATGGGCTCGGCGCTGGGCAGATAATAGGTCAAATCGTCGGGCACGAGCCGCTTGTAGGGGCACTTCATGATCTGCGGCTTCCAGTTGTCTGGGCGTTTGGATTCGGGCGGAACCGCATTGGTACATGGCACGGGATAACCGGAAACGAGCCCCGGATAGTACGTGTCCAGGTTCTTCCAGCCCCTCTCAGTCGCCGCATCCCCAATACTTTTCATCATGACCGTATGAACGGCGGGAGTCTTGTGAAAATCGACGCCGAAAGCACTGTCGAGAACGGTATAGATGAGATGGGCAGATGGCTGGAACCAGTCGGAATAGAGCGCGTCGATCTCGTGATCGAGCGGATAATCCGTGACTTTTCTGCTTCCCCAGATGACGCCCTGCTGGTAGCTCGATTCCGGCCAGACGATGAGTTCGGCCCCCTGGAGTGAAAGCTCTTTCGTCATGCTGTGATGAAGAAAGAGGTTGTTACG
>JAZODZ010000398.1:0-2456 GCA_045597285.1 Myxococcota bacterium | reverse complement strand
CTTCGCGATTTGATGAATTATCAGTCGGGTGAACTGGACATGGTTCCGGCCGTCCGTTCGAATCTGAAAAGCTATATCTCGCAAGTCAAGAATCCCACGGACTCGCTGGTTCTTGCCATTGCGCTGAACTATATCGGCAACCGTGAGGATGCTGACAAGATTGTCAATGACTTTTTGAAATATCATCCTGAGGATACCTACTTTGTCAATCTTGCGCTTGATTTTGCCCTTGAGCGCAAGGAAAAGGAACAGGGGGAGAAATATCTGCAGATGCTTGAGGCTCGCCATGCTCTGATGCCAAAGCAGGAGTTTGATTATGCCAGGTTCTGTTACGATGTTGGCGATTTCCAGACGGCCATGGAGAAGATGATCGTTCTGAATGAAAAGACGAGTCAGTTCCCGGAACCCGCCTATCTGACGTTCCTCGGCGAGCTGTTCTTCTATGAGGGGCGTTGTTCTGATGCGATTCCTTACTTTACCAATTCTCTGAACATTAGCGGCGGTTCGGATCCTGAGACGCATTATTACTATGGTCGCTGCCTGTATGAGAACGGAAAGTTTGACGCGGCACTGACGGAGTTTAATGAGGCCGCGAATCAGGATGAAAAGAATCGCATTTATGTGCTTTGGGTTGGTCAGGCATACGCGGGCCTGAACCATACAGGTGAGGCGCTGCGTGCATTTTCGGATGTCATTGAGGAGTACACGCTTCGTTCGGCAGCTGAAAAAGCAGTCTATAATAAGCAGACAATCGCAGAAGCGTATTTCTTCCGCGCCGAGCTCAGCAAGTATCAGAATCGCCGCAACGAAACGGACGAGGATTATCGGATGGCAATCAAATTCATGCCCGAAGAGATTCGCTATTACAAGGGATACTCGATATTCCTCTATGAGAATGAACTCCTGAAAAAGTGCGTCGACATGATTAATACCGTTGAACACATTTCGAAGGATGAACTCGATCCGATTTTCTATTTCGTCCGCGGTCTTGCGAATATTAAGCTCAACAAGCGTTCGAATGCCATTGCGGATCTTGAAAGAGCCAAGAATGGCGGGTATGCGGAACTTCCGGAATCCGGAATCGTGGGCATTCGCGAGCCATGCGAAATTTACGAGCGCCTTGGGTATCTGTATCGCGAGGCTGGTGCTCGCGAACAGGCCCGCAACGCGCTCAAAAAATATTTGTCGCTTTCCACGGTCATTACGCCGTCCGTTCGTCGTGACATTCAGGCGGATATCGATAAAATCTAAACGCCTGATTGTTCATGGTCGTGTTGTTTTGTTAATTCGCCGATAAGTTTTTTCCTCCTGAGGAGGTCGTTTTGAAGCTTCTGGCTGTTGTTGAAGACAATTTGAGAAACATTCTCATCCGTCATCTCGGTTGTGAGATAGAGTTTTATCCTTCCTGGAAACTGGTGGACTCTAGTCGCATAAACGGGTTTGGCTATGTGATTGCGATGGGAAAGTGTATTGAAAATGCGGCATCGCCAATCGATTTTTGGGGGGTCGCAAGTGAGATACGCTATTTCGGAATTTCTGCCGTTTTTATTGATCTTTCGATCGAAGCTTCCTGTGTTCTTCCACGTGTATATCCTGAGTTCAAAAGCGTTTCCTATAATGGCGATTCAGAAAAATTAATCGCTCAGTTGTCAAAACTGCTTCCGATAGTTTCTGAGTCAGATTCCCGGAAAGACCGTTCTGGCGCGGGTGAATGGAAACGCACGGAACAGACAGCGGTGAATAACTTTAGCGTTTCGGACGACCTTTCGGGTTCGCGTATGGGACGCAGCGAGCCTCCGCGTACCAAACGCAACTCATCGGGAAGTGGTTTCGATATCAGTTCGATTACCTTGTCATCTCGATCGTCTTCAGATCGCCTTGCCGTTGGCGATATGAATGAAAGGTCTTCATTCCGAAACCGTGGCCGCGGGGCAGGCCGTCCGATTCCCGAAGCTTCATTGAGCAACTTTGAATTGGCGGGAAATGACAGCGGTTTTGGTCTTGATAGCCGTGATATGAGTGCCATTAATGAGGCATTGAACCGAAGTAGTGACAACGCGGTGATCGAGCCTGCTGAACGCAGCGGCAATCGAAGCCATGCTTCACAGCTTTCCAAGCTGAACGAAGTATCCCATGTCTCATCGAATTCCATCACGGTAAACCGTTCGACGAAAGATGTCATGCTCGGTAAAATCGAGTTTGGCCTTCTCGTCCGTATAATTCAGACCCTGCTTCGCATCAATCAGACCGGTATCCTCGAAGTCCAGAATGAGTCCCGGATTGTCAAGCTGGAATTCCGACAGGGAAAAGTTTATTCGACGCACCCCCTTGGGCTGGTCCAGGGTATTTTCAGCTGGACAAGTGGTAAATACAATTTCAATTCCGGTCAGATGCTTTCCGGAAATGCGCAGCAGCTCGATATCGAGAAATTGTTCAATACCGCGATTCGCGATCAG
>JAZODZ010000397.1:0-2248 GCA_045597285.1 Myxococcota bacterium | reverse complement strand
GCATAGGCGGGCGACGCGGCGTATCGGCGCAGCCGATAGCTGCGTCCACCCCAAAATATGGATGTATGCGGCATCAATGTCTAAACAGTCCCGGATAACAAATTCTTGGTCTCGTGCTTCCATCTATACGTGTTTTGCGCTATCAGATCTGCGGATTTTTACGGGAGCGAAAAAATGAAAGCGCATACTTCAGTCATTCTAATTTCTGTTGCCCTGGCCACGATGTCATGCACCGACGACACATCGTTTGTCGTCAATCCGGGGGGCTCTCATGGCAAACCAACTCAATGCGTGGACAAATGCAGCGTGGGTGCGGACGAATGCGTGGATGACGATTCGATTCGAATATGCGAGGACACCGACGGGGATGGGTGCTTCGAATACAGAGAACAAAAATGCGAGACTGGAAAAATCTGCAAGAGTGGCAAGTGCGAGAACGGAAGCGTCAAGCCTGAAGATCCTGAAGACCCTGAAAAACCTCACGATCCGCCCATTGAAACTTGTCATGACGAGTGCATTGCAGGTGCAAAATCGTGTTCCGAAGATGGAAAATCGATTGTTTGCATGGACGCCGATGGCGATGGCTGTCTCGAGAATCGCGTTGCCGGTTGCGAATCGAATACGCATTGCGACAACGGCGTCTGTGTCGATGACGAGGAAGTGCCGGATCCCTGCACCGACCTTTGTTCCAAGGCGGGGGCGACGGAGTGCGTCGGAACCAATGCCGTCAAAACTTGCGGAAACTACGACGACGATACATGCCTCGAATGGGCGGATGAGGTCGCATGTCCTGCCAATACTACGTGCAAAAACGGCAAATGCCAGTGCACGGATAAATGCGACAAAAAAGGATCCGTCAAATGCGATGGCGACGGCTACAGAACTTGTACCGATACCGATGGCGACGGTTGCCTCGAGTGGTCTTCAGTTGCATCCTGCAAGGGAATGGCTTGTAAGGACGGCAGTTGTACCTGCAATAATGCGTGTAGCAACAATGCAAAAGAGTGCAGTGGTGCAGGATTTCGGACTTGTACGAAAGACGGCAACGGCTGCAACGTATGGAGTTCAGTCACGAAATGCGAGAATGGCTGTGAAAACGGGACCTGTAAAGCAGCTGACTTGCAGGTTCAGACGCGTTATCCGGGAAATCAGATACTCTCGCCGATTACGTCCTATTCCGTGGCACAGATGAAAGCCATTGCCGCCAAGAAATCGAGAAAGGACATTCACTTTGCCAAAATCGGGGATTCGCATTTTGCCAAGGGTTCGGCCTTCATGTACTGCTTTTCCAAGGACAAAACTCAGAATCTGGCCGGTGCCGATTTCCTGAAAAGCGTCATTCAGGCATTTCAATCCGACGGTACGAATTCGTTTTCGAGGGATTCCGTTTCAGCCGTCGTCGGGTGGCGCGTGAACAATGCCGTTGGCGGCAAGCTGACGGAAGAACTCAATGCCATGAATCCTCGGTTTGCGTTTATCGACTACGGTTCCAACGACATGGGATGGTTTGGATACACGCGCCCCGAGGGTAAGAGCAATACCGGGTATTTTTATACGCTCGAAGGGTATTACCGTACTTATCGCCAGGCGCTCGATCAAATGATTCCGGTGGGAGTCATTCCCATCATCATCGGTACGGGCATACAAATCGTGAATTCATATCAGGGGCAGTCGCTTGGCTATCTCAATCCCCGTTATTTTGTCCCTATTTTCGATGCCGTCAACCGCGGGCTTGCAGAGCAGTATCAGATTCCATACATAAACCTCGCCTATCTCCAGTCGCAGGAACCCCTTAGATCGAACAATTTCGGGCTCAACACCTCGGATAACCTGCACGCCTCATCGTATGGAAACGGGTGTGATTTTACCTCGACGGGCATGAAATACGGCCACAATGCGCGAAACCGTTACTCGATCGAGCAGCTCGACAGGGCGTGGAAAACCGTCGTCAATGGCGAAAAGGCGCCTGACAAGGCTATACCCTTCGAGGGGAAGGGGACGATTGCGGCACCGTATATCATTTCTGAACTCCCATGGACGCATGCGGGCAACACGTCGAAGGGGACGAATCATTTTTCGAAGTATTCATGCAGCACGGCGTCGGAAATCGGCCCAGAGATCGTTTATAAATACACGACGAAAACCGCGAAAAAAATTCGTGCATTTGCCGTCAGTGCCAGTGGTGTCGATGCCGACATTCACCTCAAGAATTCGCTCGACGACAGCAACTGTATGACTCGCGGTGACA
>JAZODZ010000396.1:0-2439 GCA_045597285.1 Myxococcota bacterium | reverse complement strand
CAAAACGGAATGGACGATGATTTCATCGTCGATACAACAGGCTTGCCTATTCAGGATGTTCAGAAATTACGTGCGGGTAATCTATGAAAGAACTCGACAGCATCCCTTGGAAAGACCAAAACCCGATATGGTCTGACTCGCCGATGCGTGTAGCACTGCCGCACACTCGCCAACAGAACTCTTTGCGTTTGATGGCGTAAACATATAGAAAGCGCGGCGTATGCAATAGCCGCGCGAAAGGGCGTATGCCGGTACGGCATAGCCCTTTCCCCACAAAACAGAAAAAAGCGCCAATATCCAACGGGCATAAGTCAAAATGGTTCAAAATTTGACAAACTGTTTCTTTACGAATTGCCATTTGACAAACCTACATAAAACTACCTAAAATGCGTGCCAGGAATTTGGCCTGTACCCAAAAGGCCTCCATGGAGAAAGGATATGACAAAGAAACTGCTTATTCTCGCCGCTTTGGCGGCAACATTTGTGGGATGTTCTGACGGTAACAACGAAGAAACCAAGTTGTCCACGACGAAGAATCCAATTTATTACGGTACCAAGGATTCGTCTGTTGAACACAATGCCGTTGTAATGTTGGCGAAAAATAATGACTTTTTCTGCACGGGCACGCTGATATCGGCGGATTACGTTCTGACTGCGGGGCACTGCGTCGACGGTATGACGAGTTCCGAAAAGAACAACTTTGTCATTGGCATAGGTAATACGGAATCGACGGCGCTCAAGAGTTCATACAAAGTCCAGACGATTTACAAGCACGAAAAATACACCGAAAAGTCGGACGGCTCGTGTGATCACGATATCGCGCTTCTCAAGCTGGCGACTTCAGTTCCTTCGACAAAAGCGACGCCGATTCTTCCGCTTCCGCCGGAATGGGCCGTGACGCAGGCCGAAATCGACAAGAACGGCGTGAAGAATACGTTCGCCGGGTTTGGCTACACCGAAAAGAACACGTATGGCACCAAGATGAAGATGTCGATGAACATCAAGGGATATTGCGGTGCGTACAACACGCCCAAGGACACGAGCTCCGGCTGTTACATGGGCAAATATCAGATGACGGTGAGCGACGGCTGGTGGGGTTCGTACACGACGACGGAAGAGGTTTACACCGATTACGGCACGATTTTCTACGAACAGAAAACGGGCGGTCCGTGCTCCGGCGATTCCGGCGGCCCGGCATTCGTCACGCGTAATGGCAAGGAATATGTCCTCGGCGTGACTTCTTACGGCGATCAGGAATGCACGGCTTACGGCGTCAGCACGTCGGTTCCCGACTACTATGACTGGCTCAAACAGAAAGCGCCCGCGGTGTTCGAGGGGCTATCTTACGAGAATTGCACCGACGGCAAGGACAACGACGGTGACGGCAAGGCCGACTGCAAAGACTCCGATTGCAGTTTCCACGTTTCGTGCGCCAATTCGGCGGTCGAAATCTGCAACGACGGCAAGGATAACGACGGCGACGGCAAAATCGACTGCAAGGATGCCGACTGCTCGAACGATAATTCATGCAAGCCTTACTGCGGCGATGGCACGGTCAATTCTGGCGAGGATTGCGACACGACGGCTTTCTCGGGAAACAAGAAAACATGCGTCGCGTGGGATTCCAACACCTATTCTGCCGGCAATGTTTCGTGTACGAAATCGTGCACCATCGATTACAGCAAGTGCACGCTCAAGCCGTCCAAAGAAATCTGCAACGACGGCAAGGACAACGATCAGGATGGCAAGCTCGACTGCAAGGATCCCGATTGTTACTTCGACAGCACCTGTACCGAGGTCTGCAACGATCACCAGGATAATGACGGCGACGGCAAGGTCGACTGCGACGACGAGTTCTGCCTGAACAGTCCAGCCTGCAAGCCCGTTGAAATCTGCAACAATGGCGTCGACGATGACGGCGACGGCCTGGTCGACTGCAAAGATTCCGAATGCTTCAGCGATGCCGTCTGCATCGTTCCCGTCGTCGAAATCTGCAACAATGGCATCGACGATGACGGCGACGGCATGATCGACTGCAAAGACAGCGACTGCATTAACGATGCGTCTTGTAAGACAACGGCTGTCGAAATCTGTGGCAACGGCCTCGACGACGATGGCGACGGCTATGCCGATTGCAAAGACTATGACTGCGTCAATGATGCATCCTGTAAAGTCTCGGCTGTCGAAATCTGCGGTAACGGCCTCGACGACGATGGCGATGGCCTGGTCGATTGCAATGACGTCGATTGCATGAATAACACCGCATGCAAACCCGCCGCAGTCGAAATCTGCAACAACGGCATGGACGATGACGGCGACGGCTTTGCCGACTGCCTCGATTATGACTGTAAATCGGATGCCGCCTGCGTTTCGGTGCCAGCCTCTGAAAACTGCTCGAATGGTATCGATGACGATAACAATGGCCTGGTCGATTGCGCC
>JAZODZ010000395.1:0-2785 GCA_045597285.1 Myxococcota bacterium | reverse complement strand
CTGAGACGGGAAAGCATCGAGTTTTAAGTGATTGGGATTAAGCGCTATGTATGGCAATTCATTGAACGGATTAGGAACGCAGGGGCCACGCCTTGGAACAAAATTTGTTCTCGTTATCATTGTTTGGCTGGCACTTGAGGCGGCGGCTTTTTGGGGCGTCTGGCAACTGCTGGACAGCAACTCGTGGTGGGTAATTTTCGGGTTCGTCATTCTCGGCATTATCGTGAATCCGACGCTGCCCGCGAGACCGATCCCCACTTCGATTGAAGAAATGGAGTGCCCGCCGCCTGAGCCCAAAATTCCTGCCGACTATCTGCCTAGAAAACTTGCGGCCGCATTTTTTATGATTCCGACGTTCCTGACCGACATCATCGCGATCCTGATGTTGATCAAGCCTGTTCGAAGAAAAATTCAGCATTATGTTTTGCAGAAAATTCTGCCGCCTGGCCTCGCAAACCTGGTGACAGGTGGAAAGAACCTTCAGGACATGATGAAAGACGCGATGTCCGGAGCTGCAGCTGGAAATCCACAGGATCTGTTTGGACAAGGGAAGCAAAGACCGGATGTTCACGACTCGAAAGATGTGATCGATGTCGATTGCGAAGTCGATGGTAAAAAACGCAATGCGACCACTGTGGAAGTCGATCGCGAGGATAACTCGTACGATTCGAGGCGGAAGGATGCTCCAAAAGTATTGGAGGCCGAAGTCATCGATGTCGAGCACGAGTGGAAAGAATAGGGGCGGGAATTGTTCAGACGCCTAAAGGCGGTTTTTAGGTACGAAATCCTATCGAAAACCAGGCAGGAGGCAATAGGCAGGAGAGCGCAATATTTGAGTTTGTTGGTTTTAGTAAGCACTCCTGTCCTCTCACGGTGTACGCAAAGTCACTGACAGTGGGGCATGCCCCACTGTTAAAGCGCGTGATTTCGTTATCGATAGCCCACACATTTCACTCTATCTTCCGACTTTGCGTATGCCCCGGCAACGCTGGGGGTAATAGAAATCTCAATGAATTAAACCCCGTAGGAGGCTGTCCACAAAAACATGCGTTTTGCATGGGAAACCTCTACGGGGGTAATAATGTGGTGTGGATTCCCTCGATCCCCCGGTAGGCGCTATGCGCCAACCGGGGGCAACAAACCCGGAAGGCCTACGATTTTTTTGTAGGTGCCGATTATTCAGATATATCCATGCTCGTTAAACAAAGACTTTTTTTGCACGCTAAAGGCGTGCAATGAGAGATGACAGTACCCACGGACGCACCACAAACTAAATATATAATTAACATGAATAATTATAATCGGTCTGCGCGTAAAGTGTTAGAATAATAGTATCTCTGTTGGAATTGTTGCAGATTTGGCAAGTATTTGCGATTGGCAAGAGAATATTTGACCATCGTTCCCAATAATTATACTATTGTTTGGCATGAGTCTCACCGTCATGCGGTGAGGAAACCAGACGAAATGGAGTGATATGGATGAAACGTATAGGCCGGATTTTACTCATGGGGCTAGTGTTTACAAGTATTGCTTTAGATTCGGTGTATGCCGAAAGTATTGGGAGTGAAGGCTGTATTGATCTGAGCGAGAACGAGACCTGGACGCGTTTGCTGGCAGAGATGGCGGATGATATCACGGCAAAGCGTTATCAAGCCGCAGAGGAAAAGGCGATGCAGTTGGACGAGATTTGTTCGCGTTCTCCGATTTTGAATTACACGAAAGGGAAACTCGCCGAAGCTCAGAATGATACGTTTCATGCGCGTATGTATTATCAGATGGCCAGCGAGAACACGTATGAGCTGGCGACATCGGCAGAGACGGCAAGAAAGATCTGGTATGCGCGGTATGAATTTGAGCATCCGGACAGGACGGAAGCTGCGGTTTTGTTGCAAAATGAGACAATGCAGACTCAGGAGACAAAAATTGCCGAATTGAATGGAAAACTTGAGGCCGATGCGGGACACGCAGAAATGGCCATGTGGACGGGGGCTGGCATAGGTATAGGCGGTATTGCCGTGATGACGACAGGGATAGCTTTATTGGCCTCATCAGATGCCATTGTTGAGCGTGTGAAGACGGTGAGCAATTCGGCGTTTAGGACAAACAAGGTATCGTCAAAATATCGCGCAGGATGGTCCATGACGGGAATTGGTGCGGGTTTGGCGATTGCCGGAGCCATCGTGACAGGGATATTCGGATACGAGTTTACGCATCAGGCAAAGGATGAAACTATATCCGTACAGTTCACTTCAACGACATTGACCGTACAGTTTTAATGAGGAGTTTATATGAATAATAGAATTTGGATATTGGTATTGATGGTGGCAGTTCTGACGTGTGCATGTGACGGTTCATCTGTGATTAATGATAGGTGTAAGGCTGGGGATTATTATTATAATGGGGGTAAACTGTATCAATGTGTAAAGTATCCAGAAGAGTATGGTGAGGATGGAACAGAGGTCACGCAATGGCAGAAATGGGAGTGGAATAATACTGATGCCTCAATGAAGGTATGTTTATTCGACAATAAAGTTCTTGCAACGTTGACGAAGGACGGTATCATCTATAATGAAGTTTGCGAATTTGGATGTAGTCAAGGCGATTGTCTTGAGTGTAATGATGGTATGACAAGGTGTTCAAATAATAACAGTGTCGAAACGTGCATAGATAAAAAGTGGAGTAATGGCAGTGATTGTGAGTATAGATGTGTCAATGGACGTTGTGAAACTTTCAATTGCCAGGAAGGTGTGAGTGAGTGTGAGGGAAATAGTATAAAGTGGTATTG
>JAZODZ010000394.1:0-6815 GCA_045597285.1 Myxococcota bacterium | reverse complement strand
CGACCGTCCAGTCCGGAAATATCAGTACCGCATTGAAAATCACGTCCAACACGCACATCGCGATATGCAGGATGGCGGGCGTTTTCATGTTCCCGCTGCTCTGAAGCATCCCGCCGCAAACGTAATTGAGCGTCATGACCGGCATGAACAGCGAAAAAATGAAAAAATAGGCCGACGCATCCGCGTGCAGTGCCGATTCGCTGCCCAGCCAGCCCGGAAGGCTTCCGCAGATCCACACGCCCACGACCAACAGCAGCACGCTGAAAATCAGAGAAACGACAATCCCAAGACACACGATTTGACGCGCTTTCACGTCGTCCTTCGCGCCAATCGCCTGCGCAATCTGAACGTTGAAACCTATGCCGGAAGCCATGCAGAGACCGCCAAAAAGCCATGTGCTCGAAGCCATCAGGCCGATCGACGCAGATTCCTGACTGCCGAGATGCCCGACCATCGACGCATCGATATACTGCATCACGATCGATGAGATCTGTGCCAGAATCGCAGGCACGCTTAATTGTAAAATCAATATGCAAAGCTGCTTTCGCGTCAGGGGGTCACCGTCGCGAAGCTGCTTGAGATAGTCTTTTTTCATTCAGTTTCCGGTCGTCTCGTCTTCATTCTTCAATGAACGAAAACTGCCGCCGTTTAACAGGTTTGATGCCTACTTTCAATCACTGTAAACCCGCCTTTCGTGACTTTTGCGCGGATTAAGGTAAATTGTCGGTAGGATTTCGCAATCGATTAACACAGGGCAGGTGAATTCAATGACAAAAGGTTTAATGAGAACGATTGGGATGTTTGCCGCAGTTATTACTGTTCTGGGCTGCGCCCCGCGCGAAAACGCCCATGTGGCCGAAAATACTGCGTTTACCGCCGTGCGGCATGAAGAAATCAATCCCGACGCCAGTCCAGCCATTCCCAGCGATGCCGGCGAAACTCAGCCTGCACAACAGAACGTGCCGCAGAAATCCGCACACGAGCTTGCCCAAATCGCCATCCCGGCATTGAAAAGCTCAATGATATTGTCATTCCCGTACCAACCGGCCATGACGGCTCCGTCGCAGGAACAGGTCTTGTACCTCATGCGTGCCGCAAGGTATCGCGAAGCCGCTGATTACGCCCAAAGAACGACCCAGGGAGACAATATTAAATTCATTGCGGCCAAGGCTCGCATTGCCGCAAACCTATGTAGCGAGTCCAGTCCTTGCGAACCCGCATTTAACGACATCTCTGTAAAATCGGAAATACTCGCGCCGGTCATCAGCTATTGGCATATCAGAGCCATGATTGGCGAACAGGCTTTTGAAAAAGCCATCACTAAAATCGGCACTTATATCAATTCATATAACAATATTTCAAAAGCCCGTGAACTCGTTCTGGAATGCGGAAAAGCCGCCTTGATTGCAGGATATATTAATGAAAATAATATATCCGTACTCAACAAATTGAAATCCCTGATTGCGAAAACTCAGCAGAATGCCAATGCATTTGAATCCGCCAGTCTCGCCTATATCCAGATGAAAATCGAATATGCGGCAGGACAAAAGAAAACGGCCGATCAGAGGAAGAAACAAATCGTCCTGCGGTATCCTGCCACACAGATGTCGCTCTGGCCGGAAATGGCGGACGAAACGTTGCCGCATTTCTCTGTTTCGGAAAAAATGTCGAGAATTCAACGACTTATTTCTCATTTCGATTACGACAATGCCCGGCACGAACTCGCCCAAATCGTTGAAAATAAAGGCGTTGAGCAGAGTGTGCGCGACAAGGCCGAATGGCTGCTCGCCACCGTGTCGATGACGAATTCCGAAGACCCGCAGCTCAGCGAGCGCATTTTTAGAAAATGGGCACAAAAGTCGGGGGCCCAGCGCGAAGAGGCCGTGTTCGGCATTGCCAAAGCGCTGTCGAGACAGCTCAAATATCCCGAGGCCATCAAGGCACTTGAGAATTATGATCGCCTGTATCCACGCGGGAAATATCATTCGCGTTCGCTCTATCTTCGCGGGTGGTATCTGTTCGATCTGCGCCAGAATGCGAGTGCCCGCCCGCTTCTTCTCGATTACGCGAAGAAGACAAACGACACGTCCGTGTGGGGCTTTTATGCCCAGACTTTCATTCGCGACGAAATGTGGAAAGAGGCCATCAGCGCTTTTGAACACCTCAAAGGCAACAAAAACCCGATCGTCCGCGGCAAGGCGCTTTACTGGCAGGCCTACGCCGAACACGCGCTCCAGAATGACGAAAATGCGGCCAAAAAGCTGGCCGCTATCCATCGCGAGTTTCCGCTGACATGGTACGACATGCTCGCCTATCAGCGCGAAGAAGACTGGTTCGGGGCCAATGCGGACGAGGCGTTCCGAAAGGCTTTCCGGCGCGAGACCGACCCGTTCACGGATACGGTGTTTTATCCCTGGGGATACGGCACGAAACTCAAATCCGAGCCGTCGTCTTCCGTGTGGCAGCAAATCAAGCTCCTATGCCGATATGACGCGATCGAGGAAGCCCGTGCGCTTTATTCCAAAAACGAATCATCCCTGCTCAACGGTGTGCCCGCCGGCGAACGCGATGAGTTCCGGCGCTATGCGACGCACCTCGTCGAATCCTATAACGGTGCGTGGGAAGCCTGTTCCGGGTCGATCAGAGCGCTGAGCGACACGTGGCCTTCGCGTGCCAATGTCCGGCATAAAATGGCCTATCCGCAGCCGTTTGCGCCGCTCGTCGAATCGCTGTCCGCCGCCTATGGTTTGCCGCCTTATTTCGTTTACGGCATCATGCTTCAGGAATCGCGTTTCCGTACCCACCAGGTCTCGTCTGCCGATGCCATCGGGGCGCTCCAGATGATTCCCAAAACTGCTCGCCCGATCGCCAAAACACTGGGGCTCGAGTTCCATCCCGAAACGTTTTTCGATCCGCGTGTCGGTTTTCCATATTCGATTTATTATATGAAAATGCACTACGAAAAATGGGGGCATAATCTGACATTTACGGCCGGAAGTTACAATGGCGGCCCGCATCGGATTGGCCCCTGGGCAATTCGCGACAAAGGCAAAACCATCGATTTCGTCGTTGACGAGTTTTCTTTCGATGAATCAAGACATTATGCACGAAAAGTCGCCGAACATACCCTGCGTTTTTCCTATCTATATGCACATTCCGAAGACGAATGGCTGGACATCGTACATCAATTGTTCCCGCGTGTCGTGCCCGATATCGAACCAGTTGATGACTGGGGATTATAATTGTAGTGCCATCCAAATGCTTGCGATGTGTTGGCTGGGCAGGCGGCTATTGCTGCGCAATACGCCGCCTGGCCTGTGCTATTTGCCGCGGCAAATACGCACAGGCTGCTTTATTTGATACAGAAACTAAATAAATACATTTGCATCCGTTCAACCATTTATCCTTGAATTTGGTGATTTATCATATATAATACGCATCCCGGGAAGCTCAACGTGATTCATTTTGGCATGAGTCATGGTTAAATCCCTTTTGGTATGTTCATTCATTTCTGCGAGGATCGAAAATGAGTTTCAAAAAGATAGGCATATTGTGTGTATTATCCGCCATTCTTTTCCCAGCCTGTGATGATAGTGGCGTTCAGGCTGTCGTTTCATCCTGTCAGCCCAATGAAACCAAATGTACAAATAATACTATCTATATATGCAACGATTCCTTCAATTGGACACAAACCGACGCTTGTCCCAACGGCTGTGCCGATGACGGGAAATCTTGTCTCATCCCCCTCAATTGCCAAACCGGTGAACTGAAATGTTCAGACGATACTGAATATATCTGTATTGCCTCTCACGAATGGAAACAGGTCAAATCCTGCGAAAACCGCGGCTGTTCATCGTCTGGAAAATGTAACCCAAAAGACAATTGTTCGGCAGGTGAGACCGTTTGTAATGAAGGCAAAATCTGGAAATGCAGCAGTCAATCGACATGGGAACTGAAAGCTGTCTGTATGGACGCGCAATGTTCGCTCGATGGTAAGAAATGCCTCAATAATACAGAAAATTGCATTCCTGATGATACCAAATGTACGGATGGCCGTGAGTATCTGTGCGACAGCGCACAAACCTGGAAAGCAGTCGGGAAATGCGACGATGACGGCTGTGATATCAACGGAAAAACGTGCGCTTCCAAATCTGCTGCATGTACGCCCGGCGAAAAAATATGTGTAGAAAACTATGAAAAAGTCTGCAACGACAATCACCATTGGGAAAAAGTTGTCTACTGCGGCGGTCATGGCTGCAATGCTGAAAATAATTCATGCGACAAATCTACCTGCACGACCGGTGATATAAAATGTATCGATAATGCGATGTATCGATGCAATGACGAACCAGCCTGGGAAAAATTACACGATTGCGGCGTTCTGGGCTGTACCGAAAATGGCAAGAATTGCTATGAATGCATGGCTGGTGTCTCTGTCTGTTCGCAAGATACTGTCGTTGCGCTCTGCAATCAGAACAATCAATACTATGAAACCACTTGCAACAATCTCGGCTGTGCCAATCCGTATGTTTGTAACATTCCCAACAGCGATCAGTTCTCATACTGCACTCCCGGTGAACGCAAATGCGATGACAGCGCAGAATATTTATGCGATGCATCCCAGAACTGGCGCATGGTTCGCACCTGCAAATCCAACGAATGCACTTCAGACATGACTCTGTGCAAAGAAACGGATATAGCACCGCTCAATGATTTGGAATGCACCACGAAAGACGATCTACGGTGCGAAAATGATATCATTTATCACTGTACCGATACAAACGGGCAATTGCGGTGGACTATGAAGACAGACTGTTCCGGTTACGGCTGCCACACGACACAGGAAATACATTTCTGTTCCCTGCCCGAAGAATTTATCAATCCATCCCCGTGCACAGCCGGAGATATCAAGTGTTCAGAAGATATCATTTCTATCTGCACCGGCAATGGAATATGGCTTCAAGCCAAGTCCTGCAATGGAAAAGGCTGCGCTTCCGCCACAGAATGCAATTAATTCCCCGGTTCGACATAGACCCTCAGCAGGCTCATCAAATCGGGGGAATTGTTTGTCGTAATGACATCCACGCCTTTGTTGATCCATTTCTGCATTTCGGTCTTGTCATTAATAGTCCACACATTGACAAACATATTGTTGTTATGGGCATCATTGATATAATCGTCCGTGAGTTTGGATGCACTGTAATCGATGGCTGATATTTTATCGGCAACCATGGCCGAAGGTGCCTTGTCACCGTTGAGATACTGAACAACGGCATTCGGCAGAGCTTCCCGGATCTGTTTGCAATTGCTATAATTAAACGCGATCCACTCGACCTGTTCTTCCATGCCGAGTTCCTTCACGAGGTCGATACATGCCTTCGTGACACGCTTGTTGTTTTCTGCCGCAGAATAACCAGTGACTGCGCCATGCGATTTGATTTCAAGTATCATCTTGACAGACGGGACTTTCTTGCCCTGCTCAAGGTAAGCCCGCAACGTGGGGATTGTCTCGCCATTGCTCAAAGTCAATTTTTTGACATCCGAGGCTTTTGACGATTGTATCGTGACATTATTATGTTTGCCATCGTGATTGATAAACAACTCGCCATCCAGCGAAATCCATACATCGAATTCAGAACCATATACCCCCAAATCCTGTGCGTATTTGAGCGCTGCAATCGAATTCTCCGGATGCGCCTTGTCCGGATGATATCCACGATGGGCTACACATTTTACATTGGTCTGTTTGCTCGCTTTATTCGTCATAGTCATGGTACCTGAAGTGATGGGGTAGGTGTCGTCACCACGGACGACGACGACGCGGTAATCATCGGTGACAAAATCATCGGGTATAATGACGGTCGCGTGATTGCCGTCTATCGAAATATTGAATGTATAACTTTTATCCGAGGTCGTAGATTCAAACCGGACGACGTCATTCGCCATAAATCCAGTGCCATAAATATAATATCGAGCTCCTGCACTGACATCGCAAGTCCCCAGGGCATCGACATTTTGAATGACAAAATGATTGCCCACAGGCATTGTTACTTTTTGATAGAGTGCATTTGCTTCATCTGCCGTCAAAGCCCTGTCATAAACACGGGCAATGCTGACTTCGCCGTTCCATGCGATATTCGCCGTGGGGCCGGCATCACAACCAATGCCAAACCATGTCTGCGATCCCAGGCTAAGATTTCCCGACGCAGGCACCGAATTCTTTAATTCACCATTGACATAAATGTGTGCCTTTCCGGCCGATTTATCCCATACACCGATGACATGGTAATACTTCCCGACCTCCGGCTTGATGCCGCTGCCGCACCAAATATAATTGCCTCCGACATGCGGCAAAAACGTGATATCCTGCCCCTTTTCTGACTTGGAAATCAGAAAACCCGTTCCGCCGGATTGATGCGCTGCAAAGAATTTGGCCTCAGCCGCACCGCTGTGCGGCATATCCAGCCGAAATACGGCCTCAAGACTATGCCCATCACTAATGGCATTGACGATATCGGCATGGTTTCCGTAATCGACGCGGTAATAGGCGGAAGCATCCCCACCCAATGGATTGTTAAAATGCGCCACATATCGATAAAATCCGGGATGATAATAGGTGGCAATGGCATCGGGATAAAAGGAAAATAGGGCTTTTTTGTTGTATCTACTGACGGTCAGATTCGTCGGCGCAATGTTTTTTGCTGTACCGTCTTCGTTAAAAACGACGTCTAAAATATCAGCTTCCGCAACGATTTCAGGCGGAGAAGGCGGATCGACAGGTGGATTGTCGGGATTATCGGGATTGTCGGGATTGT
>JAZODZ010000393.1:0-6555 GCA_045597285.1 Myxococcota bacterium | reverse complement strand
TAGTTCGGCATCGCCCAGGGTATGATGAGAATGACGCGGTAAACGCCCTTGAGCCTGAGCCACGGCTCGCGAAGCAAAAGCGCAAGGCATAGACCTATGCCCACATGGAGCGCGACGTTCGTCATCGTCCAAAGAATCGTGACGACAAACGTGAAGTAAATCGACATCGAATCGAAGAACGACGTTTGTCCCGATGTGAACATTCGGACGAAGTTCTGAAGCCCGACGAAGCGGAAATCGCCGTATTCATAGGAGAAGAACGACAGGAACGCGCCGATGATGAATGGCAGGAAGACGAGCACGATCATGCCGATAATTGCCGGTGACACGAATGCAGCCGCCACCTTGTTGTCGGTATATTCGACGTTTGCCTCTTTGTGTTTCTTGTAGGCGCGAAGCCCGAGCACGCACAAAATCGCGAGAATGCCGCAGATAATCGTCACGAGTGTGGCCGGATTGCCGTCCTCGACATTGATCGGACGCAACAAAGAAATACGCGTCTGAGCTTCTTCCAGTGCCGCCGCGACATCGATATTCTTGCTACTTCCCTGGACATCTTTAAGCCAGATAAAGACTGGAATGGCGAGTAAAAACGACGCCACCGTCCCTGCAATGTGCATCTTATGCTTTTGGGGCGTCGTCACGCTCGGATTCGTGGCTTTGGCGAGCAAAACAAAACCGGCAACGATAAGGGAAAGGAGAAGGAAAAGGAGATAGGGCGTTTCGCCGGAGGGGCCGCCATACAACGTCTTTTGCATGGCCTGCTGCATCGTGGCCCAAATAGAACCCATATCCGGACGATTGCTTGACGATTCCGCGTGATCGAGCTGCGCGAGGAATGTCGGCGCTACCGTCTTCATAAATTGTGCTTTCTCGCTATTGTCTGCTGCGAGCTGCTGATAGGCCGGCGTATAGGCTACCATCTGCTTGCCGACGACCATGCGCTTGTAAGCACCGTCATTGGCGACGTAATTCATCAGTTTGATCGTCGCTTCGCGCCGTGCTTCGACGACAGCCTTGACCGCCGCATATTGCGGATCGCTTTCGGACATCTTGCTCAGTGCAACGCTTGCCCGCGTTTCACGCGACATGAAAATGCCCTCGGTTGTCACATAAGGCGAACCGTAAGCGTTTTCAGGCGCACCGGGTTCGTCGATCTTCGGAAGCGTGATCACGCCATAATCGACCTTGCTGCTGTCGATATCCGACATGAACCACGGGCCGGAAATGACCATATCCGTCGTGCCGTCATTAAAGATATTTTTAAGGCGGCCGCCATCGATACCACTCGGAAGGTAGGGATTGATTTTCTTCACGTATTCGATGGATTTGGCATTGCCTTCATTGTTGAGCTGCGCATTGCCGTCTTTATCGAAAACGTAACCGCCAAATCCGTTCAGCCAAATGCTGTGAAGAAACAGATCCGTGTTCAGATAAGCCAGGCCGTAATGCTGCGTGCAATTCGTCGGCTTCCCGGCGCAGTCTTCGAAATGCGTCTTTACGTATTCATACAGTTCGGTTGTCGTCGTGGGCGGGTTCGGAACCGTCTTTTTGTTGTAAAAAAGGACGGCGCTCTTGTAAGCCAGGGGCAGGGCAAAGAAACCATCGCGTTCGACCTTGGTGCCGTCCGCTTCTTTCGACGTGTACTTGAATTTGACGGCATCGACAGTCGCTTCGTGATACTGCGTCAGGTTGAACTGCGCCTGGTATGGCGTCAGATCGGCGATAATCTTGTTGTTCGCCCAGTCGCCGATGATGTCGTGCGCCTTGATGAACGCATCGGGGCCGTTACCGTAAGGAATGCCGGTAAACAGCTTGTTCGTCATCGTTTCGTTCGGAACCTGCAGAACTTTGACTTTGATGTTCGGATTGGCCTTTTCAAAGTCTTTCACGACTTCCTGCAAAGCGACTTCTTCATCGCCACCGGTGCCGTAGGCATGCCACAAGTCGAGCGTAATCGTCTGGGTATTCGTATCCAGCAATTCCTCTTGCTCGCTACATGACGACAATCCCAAAAGGCACAGAAGCATGGTCAGAGTCTGAATCAGCGAAAAGATCCAGCGCCCGGACCGGCAATCCCCATGAGGGACAATGGTGTTAGGCATCTGCAAACTCCTTATTCTGATTTCTCGGTTTCGGAAGCCTTTTCGTCGGCTTTCTCGGCCTTTTCGTCGGCTTTCTCGGCCTTATCGTCGGCATCTTCGGCTTTTTCTACACCGGCATCGAGGACTGACTCGCCTTCGCGAATACGCGTGATAAACAGCGATTTTTCGCTCTTGCCGTGCGCGAGCGCGGTACCGTGTTCATCGTTATCGAAAAGATGGACGAATTCGGGCGAGATATAAAGGCCGACTTCCTGGTCATCGACGAAATGCGCTACTTTTTCGGCTTCGAGAACGGCGAGAAATGGCTTGCCGCAAAGCGTAAAGTGAACGTGGCTTTCCCAGCCCAGGGTCTCGATGACATCGACGACGACGTGCAGGTTTGCAGGATGTTCGTCATCCGCGAGCATGACGTTCTGCGGACGAATGCCGAGTGTGAGCTTCTGTCCCACATTGACGGCCTTTGCACAGCCTTCGTCGAGAGGAATGGCGTTGTTTTCATCAATGGCAACGCACAGTTTTCCGCCTTTGTTTACGATCGTGGCGTCGAGGAAATTCATGGCCGGGCTGCCGATAAATCCTGCGACGAACTTGTTAATCGGGCGCTGGAAGAGCTCGAGAGGGCTGCCGACCTGTTGCAGATAACCCGCATTCTTTGTGCCGTTTTCTTTGTCGCGACCGCTCAGGACGGCAATGCGATCGGCGAGCGTCATGGCTTCGACCTGATCGTGCGTGACGTAAATGATCGTGGTCTTGAGTTTTTTGTGCAGACGGCGGATTTCGACGCGCATCTGCGTGCGAAGTGCGGCATCGAGGTTCGAAAGCGGCTCGTCGAACAGAAACACTTTCGGACGGCGCACGATGGCACGCCCCATCGCGACGCGTTGTCTCTGCCCACCGGAAAGCTGTTTCGGCAATTTATCCAGAAAATCATCCAGCCCAAGCATCGCGCTCGCTTCGGACACGAGCTTGTCGATCTCGTCTTTCGGCATCTTGCGGACTTCGAGTCCAAACGCCATGTTGCGGCGAATCGTCATGTGCGGATAGAGCGCATAGCTCTGGAAAACCATGGCAATGTCGCGATCTTTCGGATGCACATCATTGACAAGTTTATCGCCGATATAAAGCTCGCCCGACGTAATCGACTCGAGGCCGGCAATCGTGCGCAGAAGCGTCGATTTGCCGCAGCCGCTCGGGCCGACAAGTACGAGAAATTCACCGTCGCGAATGTCCAGATCAATGCCTTTGAGCGTCGGTTCTGCGTTGCCATAACGCTTCACGATGCTCTTCAGTTTCAGTCCTGCCATAGTTTCTCCTTATTAAACGCCCTGAACACGGGCAATCTGATGCTGATTTGCGATAGAGACACAAAAAAACGCTATGATTCTACGCCACACACGGCATTTTTCGCAACGGAATAGCGAAAAAATAAAAAAGCCGCGGCGTATGGCAAAGCCATAGCCGCGGCCACGCCCGGCGTATGCAATAGCCGGGCTCCAAACAATGATGTTATCAATACACGATGTCCATGATGTCGCGCCCGAGCGTGGAAATCAAGGAGATGAGCGAAAGCTCGGACTGAATCCCGGACGTGATATAGGCAATCGAAGCCGCCGCCACGTTGTTGCGTGCATTGCTGACATCGATAAACGTCGAAGCACCGTTCATATAAGCCGCCTCGTTCAGCTGCAACGCCTCGCGGGCGAGCAAAACCTGGCGCTTGGCATTATCGACGCTGAAAAGGGCCGAATAATACTCGCGTTTGGCCTTGCGAACCGCCGTGCGCGTCGATGCCTGCGTCGCGTCGAACTCGAGATTGGTCGAAAGCATCGAAGCCTTGCGTTCATCGAGCACGCCGAATTTGGAATAATCGAACAGCGGAATCGAAATCGAAACGCCCAGTGTCCACGAACCGCTTCCCGCCCAGTCCGACTGTTGATTCGCCCACATCTCGCTCCACGTGTAATCGTATTTCCAGAACCCCGAAACCGTGGGGAAGAAACCGGCAATCGCGGCATTCAGATTGAGTTCGTTGACGTGCTGTGTCATGCGGTTGATTTTGAGCGTTCGATTCTGCGCGATGGCTTCTTCTTCGAGCGCCTCGTCGGTCGTAATGTTGACGCCTTTGAGATGCGTCGGCTGCGGCACGGGCAACGCATTGATGTTGAGAAGATTGGCGAGTGCATCGCGAGCGGTCTCGTAAGACCAAATCGCATCGATGAGGGTCTGGCGCTGTTTTTCAACCGCGAACTGTGCCTGAATGACCGAAAGTTTGACATCGGCACCGCGATCGTACCGGCCCTGCGCCAGCGCGAGCTGATCGAGTGCGGTTTTGAGCTGAACGCGTTGAACCTTGACAACCTCGCCACAGAGCAGCGCGGCCATATAAGCCTGTGCCACACCGGCAAGAATCTGCTGGCGCCCTTCTTCGACGCCGAGTTCCGTGATATCCGTCACTTCGTCGAGCATCCTGAGCTGGAACCACCCGGCGACGTTGACGATCGACAGCCCGACCGTGAGGTTGAACGCCAGCGCATCCGTGACTTCGACTTTTGGAATCGCGTCCGAAGCAGCCACCATACCTTCGCCCATCTGCTGCACGACACCGGCCATCATCGCCGAACTCGGATCCGCCTCCATCTGCTTGCCCATTGCCGAAAACGTTTCACCGACCGTCGAAACGGACGTTCTGGCTGTCGCCGTCGCATCCGTCGGATAGCCCATGTGCGCCCAGCTTAACGACGCCGAAATGTTCGGCAACAACATCGCCCAAGCCTGTTTTAACTGCGCCTTCGCCGTATCGATCTTCACCTTCGCAACCTTGAGGTTCAGGTTCTGTTCGTCGGCAAGAAGCAGCGCCTCTTTGAGCGTCATCGCGGGGCCGGGTTTGATTTCATTGAGTTCGGAAATCTGTTCCACCTGCGTATTCAGAAATTTTTCGCCCGGTAGCCCCTGCTGAGGATTCGCCTCTTTCGGTCCCGGCATCGGTGCGTCGTGTGTCGCCTCAAGCACAGTTCTTGCCGACGCAGTGTTCCTGTTTGTCTGCTCACCAACACTCGGATCGATCAAACTCGGATCGTAAAACGGCACATCACTGCTGTCAGTGACGGTATTATTATTCGTTTGTTCCTGGACAACAGCCGCATTGTCAGCTCCCGGAGCCGTATCTTGGGCAAAAGCGGCAGTGCCACAAAGCACTGTGGCGAATCCGGCAAGAAAAGAAATCAGGAAATGTCTTTTATTTTTCATTGTTTACCTGAACTTATCGAGTTTCAAGGTCATGTATTTCTAGTTTAAAAAAGCCCCCCGCTCAAACTGCCGGGGGACTTTTATTTCAATTTAAAGAATTTATCCACAAAACATGGAGTCAATCCAATCTTTCGTTTCCCGGCACTCGTAAGTGCCAGGGAGACGAAGTTTCTCACCCTTTTGCCAATTCCTGTTGAATCTCGGGAGAGTTTAGGAGCTTTTCTGCATCCTGCTGCTGAAGGCGTTTTTTCGCTTCTTCCTGATGGATTTCGGCGAGTGAACGGTTGTCTTCGCGTTCAAATTCCTGCATCTCGTGTTTCTTCGCGGCGAAGAATGTGTACATAATCGGCACGAAGAAGAGCGTGAAGAATGTCGAAAGCGTCAAACCACCGATAACAGCCGTGCCCATGCCAGCCCACGTTTCGGAACCTTCACCGATCTGGAGCGCAAGCGGAATCATCGAGAGAATCGTCGTCAATGCCGTCATCATAACGGGACGCATACGCGTACGGCCCGCATTGACAATCGCCGTGACCTTGTCCATACCGCGGTCGCGGTTCTGGTTTGCGGCATCGACGAGAACGATACCGTTGTTGACGACGATACCCACAAGCATGATGATACCAATCATCCCCGCGAGGTCGATCGTTCTGCCCGTAATGGCATAAATGCCGACGACGCCAATCAGTGCCAATGGAATCGTGAACATCACGATGAACGGTTCGCGATAGCTTTCAAACTGTGAAGCCATGACGCCGAAGACCAGGAAGATCGACACGATAAGTGCATAGGCGAGGTTCATGATCGAATCCTTAAAGTACTCGGCCATACCAGCGACCGCATAGTACCATTCAATGCCCTTTTCATCCTTGTCCTTCTTCATTTCGGCTTTCAAGTATTCTTCGAAATCGCTGATCGTCTTTTCCATGTTTTTCTTGACGGTCAAACCAGTTTCGGGATCGATATATGTATTTTTCAGCGTCAGGCTGACTTTCTGATAACGTTCCTGATTTTTGCGGTCGATCTGCGTCGGAGCCAGGTTTTCATAAACATGGGCAACGGTGCTGAGGGGAACGACGGTGCCGGAATTCGTCTGAATCGGCATATTTTCCACTTCGTGAATATCGTTGCGGAAAGAACGGTCATAGCGAACGAGGATGTCGTATTCATCGCCATCTTCGAGGTACTGGCTGGCCGCAAGTCC
>JAZODZ010000392.1:0-11642 GCA_045597285.1 Myxococcota bacterium | reverse complement strand
TGCACCAGAAGACGAGCTCAGCCAAAGTCTTCCGCCGAAGCCACTCGCAGCTACGGCACCTGCAATCGAGCCTCCGCAACCTGATCCGACAGTCATGTTGCCGAAAGATAGTTATTCGACTGAAACGAGGGACCGGAAAATTCTCATCATCACAGTCTGTTGCGTTGCAGCGCTCGTTTCTCTCGTACTCTCTTTTATCATTACGACGATTAATAACAGCGAAAACAACGAACCCAACGTCTTTCAGAAAAGCAATGCGGCTAACAACGAAACGCCGAACGCCGAAGCAAATGATGCAGAGGATTTGCAAACCCTCTTTGTCCCGGTCGAAAAAAGCCTCACTGAACATAATTGGGCAGAAGCACAAGTCGCCCTCAACGTCATCAAAACGGCGAAACCTGAAATCGAGAAGACTGATGAGTTTAAGGTCTTTCACAAGCGCATTCTCATCGGTCAGGAACTCGAAAAGATCAAATCCGAGGCGATGGACAGTAGCGTGATCGATAAGTCCAATACCTTGAAAGCCTTGAATCTGCTACTCGACATAAACAAAAACGACACCGATGTCGCTGCCGAAGTCAAGCTCATTCAGAACGAGATTGCCGAGTATCCGACGCTGTCATTTGACATCGAGAACATAGACAAAACCACCCTGCACATCGACGGCATAGAGATCGGAACGACTCCCGAATCCATCGTACTCGAAAAAGGTTCGCACCAAATTCTGGTTAAGCGATCGGGTTATTCCGACTACGATAAGGCAATTGAAGTCGCCAAGGATATGCCACTTGAAATTAAGTTGGAGCCAAAGAAATCCTCAAATTCCGGCAAAAAAACACCAAGAAATAGCGGGACAGGAATTGGTGTCGGTTATCAGCGCAGCGGCAATGGTAATATTATGAGGAATTAGCCAACTTCACGTGACATCAGTTCATAAATGGAATGGGGATGAACACTTTTGATGCGAATTATTCGATTAAACATACTGCTATTCACAGCATTTCTGGCAATGAGTTTGTTCTTGCTGCCATCGTGCGGCAAGAATCACACCGAGATGGTACTCGAGTCGCTTCAGGCCGTCGAGTACGCGATGCGCACCAATCTTGACGATCCCGAAAAGATGCTGGTCGAGTTGGATGCGTGCATAGAAAAGTATGGCCCTGTCTGGGATAAGAGCCATCACCTTCTCGAGACGCAATCCAAGGATTCGTATCGAAAGGAATTCAATCTACAAATCGTGCACTTGCGTGAAGTTTCCCGTGAGATTATCGATCTCGATCTCGAAATTCAGGATCGTCTTCAGGATCAACCCGAACTTCTTAAAGCTTATGAAGAGCGCGTACAAAGGATTGGAAAGACGCGCTGAAATTGTATTTCACCCCCAACGCTGGGGGGAAGGGAAAGCCCAATGAATTAACCCCCGTAGGGGTTCCCACAAAAAATGCGTTTTGCATGTGAAACCCCTACGGGGTTAAAAATGTGTGTGGATGCCCTCGATCCCCCGGTAGGCGCTACGCGCCAACCGGGGGCTACAAAACCGGAAGCCCTACGGGCTTCATTGGTTCACGACATTGCGTACACCGTGACGACAACCTGGGGGATTAAATAGAACCCCTTTCAATAATTTCTGTTGAACCCCTACGGGTTCGAATTTATAGGCAGACATTGTTCCCCCGGAAGCTTCGCTGGGGGCTACGAAACCGGAAGCCTAAGAAGATTCTGGCTTAGACCAATGGAACCAGGCGAGATATTCGACGTTTCCTTTTTTAGCACCGGGAAGGGTGCTATCTGCACCATCGACGAGTAAGAAACCGAGTTCTCTGGCCATTTCTATGACGCGCTCGATGGCTTCTGAACGGATTTTAGCATCTCTCACGACGCCACCTGAGCCGATCTGATCTTTTCCCACTTCGAATTGAGGTTTGATGAGGAAAACGCAGTCAGCCTCGGGAGCGAGATGAGATCGAAGGGGGCCAAGTATTTTATCGAGAGAAATGAACGAAACATCGGCCACGGCCAAATCGACAGGGTCCTGGAAAAAGCCTGGCTCGACATACCTAAAATTCGTGCGCTCGATATTCACGACGCGTGAATCAGTTCGAAGTTTCCATGCGAGCTGTCCATAACCGACATCGAGTGCATAAACTTTGGCTACACCGCGCTGAAGAAGGCAATCAGTAAACCCTCCAGTGGATGCCCCGATATCGAGTGCTATTCTGCCTTCAACTATCAATTCAGAAAACCGATCGAGTGCACCAGCAAGTTTATATCCACCGCGTGAAACGTATTGTCCAGGCAAACCGTTAATCTGGACATCGGCATCGGGTTTTGTCGGATTTCCGGCTTTGTCAACGCGTTTTCCATCCACAAAGACCTTCCCTGCCATTATCAACGATTTAGCCTGGCTTTTCGTTGGAACGAGTTCGTGACTGACAAGCCAGTCATCAAGGCGAATCTTTTCAATCATCGTTTATTTCTGCGTCACGGCATTGATAACAGGTTTGCCATCCTTACTTCCGACCGTGAAGAAGACATTCTTATAGCCGCCATTTTTAATGAGATTGTTCTTTTGACGAGCGAGCTTGCTGACAAACTGCTCCATCGTAAATTTGTCTGTGGGCTCACCGATTTTTTTGAGCTCAGCGACATAGCTTTCATACACGGCTTTGAACTGCTGTTTATCCGAGAAAGGATCGATATCCACTCGGCTTCCAGTGACAGAAAACACACCGGATTTGGACAAACCATGCGAATATTCAAAAGACCCCGTCGACTTGGTCGAGGACTTTTCTGAAGCGTTGTTGTCGAGTTCAGAAACATCCTTAACGCGTCGCTTTAAGGCATTGAGTAACGAATTTTCATCCATTCCCTTATTGGACGAACTGCTGTTTTTGACTTCCGAATCTTGTTTGTTTTCCACTTTATCCAATGCTTCAACCGTCTTTTTCTCATCGGAAACTTTTTTCACCTCGAGAGTCTTTTTCTCATCGACAGTCTTTTTCACCTCGAGAGTCTTCTTCTCATCGGAAGCCTTTTTCTCCTCAGCGGTCATTTTATTATCTGCGAGACCAGGATCTTCGAGGAAGGCTTTAGCGACACTGAGACCGTTGAGAGTCGTTGATTTTAAGCTCGACGGTCCAGACGACAAGGGCGACACCGAACGGAGCGTAGGAAGCTGACGTTTCTGTTTAGTTCCCTCGGCTTTTTCAGACGCATCTTCGACTGGCTTAAGTATCGTTTGTGTATCGATATGACGTGGGCCGGTTGCTGTTTCATCGCGTCTGCGATTCTCTTTGATCGTTTCAAAGAATCCGGAAAATCCACCGCTTTCTTCGGTTGGCAATTCGTCCTTGACAAGACTGGTCAGAGAAACATCTTTCTTAGGCGCAAAAAGCGCGTCGAAACTATCTTCGATCTCGTTCCAGCCATCCTCGGGAATAGAATCGAAGAAATCATTCGAGGCACCAGCCGCCAGCTGTTCGATACTCGTTTTTTCGGTCTGAACAGTCACGCGATTATTAACCTGATCCGAATCTTTATCCGAGACCTTTGCCTCATCCTTGATTTGATGCGTTTCCACAGGAGTAGTAACACGGTTGTCATCAGCTTTTTTAGCATCGGTGTTCTCAGTCTTGGGCAGTTTGTCACCAGCAGGCGAAAGTGAAGGTTTATTCTTTGTAAGCTCCTCTTCGAGGCGGCGATTTTCTTCGGCAAGATTCATTCGCTGAAGCTGTTCCTGTTTATACTGGGAACGGGCATATTCGAGCTGTGAATTGAGCTGGCGGTTACGTTCTTCCCCTTCACCGACTTCCGTTTCGAGTTGCGTCACGCGTTTAGTCAATTCTCTGTTATCGCTCAGAGCTGTATCGCGTTCTTTTCTGGCCTGAGCGCATTCCCGATGAAGCGCATCGTAGTTTTTGTCCGAATCATCATTATCGGAGGATTCATCATCCTTTCTCCTTACACAAACCAAACCGAGGAGAATCATCAGGATGCCAGCCAAGGCCGCGCCGCCGATCGCCACAAGCCCATGCCAAGACTTTTTGTTATCGGGAACAACGGTTTCTGATTCTAATTCTGATTCTGATTCCGTTTCTTCATCATTGGCACCGGTTTCATGCACCGAATAGATATCGCACCCATACATCGCCGTTTTTGCGAAGTTAAACTTACGTGCCGGTTCATCCGCTGAATTGCCATTGATTTCGAATGAACCACGGTCGGCAGTCTGCTGCTTGAGCGCATCACGAATCGCCGATATTTGAGCGGCATTTTCAGCCGGACAATTCGTGCCAAACAAATCGACATTTTTTCCACCGCAAACCAACAATTCCGAAATCGCAGCATCGCACAGGGAGTTTTCCTGAATGCCAAACCCAACCGGCATATCGGCAACAAGGCAGTGATTGCGTGAAGAATCGAGGCAATGCCAGTAAAGTTTGTTAATCTTCTGTCCATCGGTGTAGAACAGATAATTGTTTTCTTCAAGAGTTCCGGCAAGAATCGAAAGGATATCTGCCGTTTTTTCGGCATTGGAAGTCTGGATAATGCGATTTCCTGCGATATCGACAAAGGCATAGCTTTCAGCAGTTTTATCTTGCTCATTCAAGATAGCCAGCACATCGGCTGTTTTCGGTGCGGCTGACTCGACATTTGGGTCCGTGATAATCGGAGGCGTATCGGGCGTGACGAGTCGGATTTTCTTTTCAGAAGGAGCAGCCAACAAATTTTTCACCCGTTCATCTTCAGAAACCTTTTTCAATGCTTCAGCCATGTCACTGCTGGCATCAAAAGCATCCAGAACAGCCTTATGAATGGCTGGATCCACCTTATGAATGGCAGGATTCAAGGGTTTAACGTCTTTCTGAGCTGCAACTTCTTCCTGATGTGCAGGTTCCGGTGCCGGTTTACTCCATCCAATTACGGCACCTGAAGTAATCAATCCGGATAAAATGACGTAGAAAACGCTTTTCTTTAACATATTTGCAGCTCCAAGAATGAACGTGCGAATACCGAAAAATCGATGATTTGCTTGATATTTTGAGAATTATTTTTGGCCAAATTCAACAGCCATTTTTTTACTTCGCTGAAAGGTCTCTGTGCCCCCTGACATGACACTATATCTTAACTTACATCGGGAAATATCCCCAATAATTAACGTAATTTTTCAGCCAAAAGGGAGCGCCGCGCGTATGCAATAGCGCGGCGGGCACGCCGTATGTCAATAGGCGTGCCGACAAAAAAATGACAAAGAAACTGAGGTTTTATCGACGCAACAGTTTGCGACGAACTTTCGAGGTCATGGTCTTCAATTCCTCGGGGACGATGAAAAATGCGGCAACAGCGGCCAGCAGACTGCCGAGGATTCCGCCCGCGCCGAGTTCCAAAAGGATACGCCACGTGTGCGAACCGATTTCCATAAGGGACACGAGTTTTAATCCCGCATAACTGCCAGCGCCCGACAATACACAGAACAACGCGCCCACGAACACGTATTTGAGCAGCGTCATGGGATGGAAATGCGCATTTTTGCGGCGATAGAACAGCACGACGATAATCGCCTGGAAAGCCATTCCGATACAGGAAGCGGCCGCAAGGCCAGGCAAACCGTAGAGTTTGCTCATAAAGTAATATACGGGTAGCGAGGCCACCGTCGCGATGGTAGAGAGGAGCATGGGCATCCATGTGCTCTGCGCCGCGTAATAGACGCGAACCGTCACCATCTGAATCGTCCAGAACACGATCGAGCCGGCCAGGATTCGAAGTGCCATGGCCGTTTGCGCCGTATCAGCCGCAGTGAATTGCCCGCGTTCGTACAAAAGCGAAACCATTGGTTCGGCCAGAACGATGAAGAAGCCCATCATCACCATCGAGAGAATGACGACGTTTTTGAGCGTTCGGTTGAGGGTCGAAGCGATTTCTGCGAAATCTTTTTTTGCGGCCAGTTGCGACAGATACGGCAAAGCCGCCTGCCCTGCGGCATGTCCCACGAGGACGATTGGTACAAGCACGAGACGACGCGCGTAATTGAGCCAGCTGATCACGCCCTCGCCCAGGTATGAACCTGCCACGCGGCCAATCCACTCATCGACCGTTGTCAAGCTGACGCCGAGAATCAACGGAATCGTCAGATAAATGTATTTTTTGAAATCCGCATCCTTGAAGTTCACACAGGGCTTGTAATGAAGTTTTTGGCGAAGGAATACCATCGGAAGCAGGAACGGGCCGAGGAAAGCGCCGACTACGGCACCGATTGCAAAACCTTCCATTCCAAGGGTTCCACCGAGCAAGAGGCCGCCGAGGATAATGCACGAATTGTAAATCAATGGCGAGAGCGCGGATGGCAAGAACTCGCCTCTGGCCATCAAAACCGCCATCATCAGGGCACCTAGATAATGGAAGAGCTGGCCGGGCAAAATGATTCGCGTCATTTCAACCGTCATGACCAGCTGATCGGGCGTAAACTTCGGGAACAGCAAATGCACAAGCGGCGTCGCAAAGAATCCGCAGATAAGGATTGCCGCGAGCAGCAGCAACCCCATCGTCGTCGCGATGAGAGAAAACAGGCGCTCAGCCTTTTTGGTATCGTTCTTGAGCAGATATGCCGAAAACAGCGGGATAAACGTGATCGAAAGCGTGCCACCTGCCAAAAAGTGATTCATGATATCGGGCAAAAGAAAAGCCGCATTATAAGCATCCGTCTGTATTCCGGCACCTGCCTGATATGCGATAACTGCATCGCGGACAAACCCGAGCAAACGCGAACAGAGAATACCCGCAGACAGAATCAGAGCAGCAAGACCAATGCGTTTGACTTTTGTCTGGATTTCAGGATTGCCAGATTTATTATCCGATTCGGCTGTTTTTTCGTCCGCTTCTTCCGTGACCGAAGCCGCAACGGACTCGACATTCGCCTCAGTATCAGCCTCATTCTCAACAGGATTGCCGGGTTCAACGACTTGCGCCGAATCGTGGGACATCTCCGATTCGAACCGTGAATCCGCCTGCGGTATGCCATCTTCCATGATTTTTTTATCTGTCATTCTCAGTCTTCTATGAGTTTTTTAGCGGAAGACTATGAATTTTCCTTAATTTGGAAGGAAAATCCAATCACTCGGAAGGGGGCTCTTCCCCTTCCTCCTCTTCGAATGACATATTAGAACACGCTTCAAGCTGTTCCTGTAATTTTTGGTCTTCGCGTCTGCGCCTTGCCCTTCTGATCTGGGAATGAACAGACACACATAAAATTCCAATCAGTGCAATGATGCCGCCTATCCACAATGCTTTGGGAAGCAACGCAAGGGTACCGGAAGGCCTGGGTTCCTGGGGAATGGTTACAGGCGCGACGGGAGGTATGCGGACGACACTGTTTTGAGAAAACGTGCTGACGAGCGTCTGAAGCATAGAGACAGAAGCTTCATCATCATTGGAAAGATAGATGAAGACCTGCACCAACGAATCGGCGGCAGGAATCAGGATAGACGTCTGCCTGACCGTTCCCTGACGAAGGTTCTCAATGTTCTTCAAAGTGCCGTCATTTCTAAGGATTTCCATCATCCCCATCAGCGGATCACGGTTCAGGATGCTGGACTGCATGACGTGTATGCGAGGAATATTCGCGAGCGCATTTTCGGAATCCTCGAGGTGTTTTTGCAGAGCGTCGATAGAACCGAGTTCATAGCCATCGTGAATGGTTAAAAAAACGGCGCCTTGCGAACCATCGGCACCGAGCTGGCGACATGCGGAGCCGGCTTTTGCCTTTAAATCAGCCCCACATTCCATAAATTGTACAGTTTCAGGCCAGGGGATTGTGATTTCGTCGCTTTGAAAAAAACTATTGTCCTGGGCAAATGCCGTCGAAAATGCCCCAAAAACAAACGCCGCTAAAGCGGCGTTTGCGAATCTGAAAAAGCCTTTTATCTTCATGTTCCAGACAAACTTTGGAAAACGACACAAAGATCGCGTTCAACCTCGGCAAAACTCGCGTACCGCTGTCCTGGGTTAAAGGCCGTACACCAACGAATAATCTGAACGAGATCGGCGGGAATATCCACAGTTCCGTCAACAAATTCAGGAAGATCTGAGCAAAGGGCTATTTCCTGGGCAAGCACTTCAGCATTTTCAGAGCGGTATGGCGTTCGTCCGGTGAGCATATAGAGCAGACACATACCGAAAGAAAAGACATCGGCCTGCGCGTTTGTATTCTGCAGATTAAAAGAAAGTTCGGGAGCGACAAAGGGCAGATCGCGGGCCGGCATCTCACTGTAGCTACTGACGTATAAACGCGTGCCGAAGTCATAAATGACGGGCGTGACGACACCGGAACGGTTTTCAAAGATAATATTCGAGGGTTTGAGATTCCCGGAAACCATGCCTTTAGCGTGGGCAAATCCCATGGCACGTGCGAGCAATATTGCGATCTGGACGGCGACGACGGGTTGGAACAGCCCATTTTCCCGCAAGCACTCTGGAAGAGGCTGGCGTGGAACATCCGGCATCAGGATGGCGCAAGAGTCTTCATAACGCGCATAAATAGAGGCGAAATACTCATTATTCGAAGCGAGATACTCACCACGCCTCGTACCTTCGTTAAATACCACCTGTGCAATTTCATTATTACTCACGAGGCACTTAATACAGTAGAGTTCGTCGGGGGCATCAAAAGTCGAAACAGAGCCAACCCAAGTATTTTCAGCGACCGAAATGAGGCGCCGAATTTTATATATATTGCGGAGTTCTTCAGGCAACGTGGCTTCAGGCAAGTGCTGTCTGAGAATGGCCGAAGGGGAATTCTGAAAGTCTGGTGCGACAATACTCTGAGAGGCGGACGAAGAGGGCGTCGTCTGTTTTGCGGAATGAATTTTAATCGATTTTGAGCGTGGTCTCAAAGGAACGTTTTCTTCGACATCGGTGATGGCGATGGGGCTTGAGACTGCGGAACTCGGGACGACAGGAGAAGGCGCGGGCGAGGAAACGCCGGCAGATGCATCGGTTCCCGGCTGCGCCACTGCGGGTATTCCAGCAGAGGAAGAGCGCGTCACGACGAGCGGACGGGATGGCGTCACGGTTGGAATGGGCTGCTCACAACGGGTTGCATCGATCGTAAGATTTGCGCTGAGTTTAAAACCATCACCGATTTGTTTGAGCAACTTCAAAAGCTCCGAGGCATCGTGGAAGCGCTCATTGGGTTCGACATTTAAGCCGATCTGGATAAGCGGAACGAACTCGGCAGCGATGGAATCGGGCAACTCGACATTGATATCGCCATCTCTGTAAAACTCGCGCAGTGCCTCAACATCATCAGAATAAACCGGTGCATGATGCGCAAAGGCATAGAACATGGTGGCGCAGAGGCCGAAGACATCCGAGGCTGGCGTGGCATTATCGAGATTCTCGAGCTGTTCCGGCGCGAGGTAAGGAATTTGAGTTTCCAGATCGAACTCGCTCAAACAGCTATGATCCGAGAAGTTCAGAACACGTGGGGAAAGACGGGTGCCCTGCTGGTTGAAGAAAATATTACGCGGCGTAATGCAACGATGGACGATTCCCATGGTATGCGCCATCGAAATCGCATCGACGACGCTAAGAAACAACTCGGTAACCTCCTTGGGCGTCAGAGCTGTTTCTTCCATATACTCAGCAAGGGTTTTCCCCTTCAAAAGCTCCATGACGGCGTAAACACAGCCGCCTCGCATTTCGATATTCGAGACATGAACGATATTCGGATGGTTAAGCTTTGCCTGATTTCGAAAAGCATCCATGAATGCTTTTTTTCGCAGTTCCCATTCAGGTGCCTGGTCATCGCCAATCAGCATTTTAATCACACCGCCAACCTCAAGGCGTGTATCAAAACACTTCATGGTTGCCGTTGTATTTCCAGCATCCAGAATTTCTTCGATATAATAACGATCCGAAAGGATTGTGCCGGCGACCGGAATTGACTGCATAGCTACCTGCAATCCGAAAGACTTAGAAAAACAGATCTGACAAGTCAGAACATAAACTGCTACATTGTATCCCAATCAGTACTTTGTGTCAATTTTGGAAAACGCATCAATCAGGGCTTTTTGGGCCTCACCTATCTGCCTCCTCCTCCTTGGAGACTAAGGAAGGGACATTTTGTTGTATGGGTTTTGGGGAATCCCCTACGGGGATGGTTATGGTTGAATGACCTGATCCCCCGGTAGGCGCTACGCGCCAACCGGGGGCTACTAAACGTGAAGCCCTACGGGCTTCTATTAATTACGCCATTAATAGCATTTGTCCCTTCCTCAGCCCACTAGGAGAGGGGACGAGTTTTGGGAAGCCCTCACGGGCTTCTTTTTTTTGCAGTTTAGTCTCCAGATGATTCTGCGCTCAACTGTTCCAATCGAAAAGGATTTCATCGAGTTGGTTATTCAGGTCGATTCCGAGTTGGGTTGTGCAGAGCTTGCTGTCGATATTTCCGGAAATCAGCCCTCGCTTTAAGGCTTTTTGCAGGCACGGAATGAATGGCTCGAGGGATGTATGAGTAGTTTTGGCTATAGCCTGGGGGGACCACTCAAAGCGCGTTCTGGCGGCGCACATCAGCCTTTCGGCGAGGTGTGTGATGGCAGCCAGGGACTCGGAAAACTGGCATGACGGTGGAAAGGCGTGCCCGGAATGATAGGATTTAAGCCATTCTCGGACGTTATTGGTGTTTGCCTGTCGAGTGATATTTTGGTTGGACTTGATGAGCGAGTGTGCACCGGGCCCGAGGCCGAGATAGGGCAGGCCTGCCCAGCATGAGAGGTTATGGCGAGAATAGTAGTTATCGCGGCTGTAGTTAGAAATTTCGTACTGCCTGAAACCGAGTGTTTCGGGGATTTGGTGCATCATTTCGAGACAAGTACTTTCATTGCATAGGATTTGTCGTCCCCGTTTTTGTTCCGTATCGAGCGGGGTGTTGGGTTCGAGTGTGAGTTCGTAGCACGAAACATGGGCCGGTTCGAGCGAACGTGCGGTGTTCAAATCATCGAGCCAGAGATGGATTTCTTCAGAATCGTTAGATATTTCGGGTAAATGGGCACCATAGATCAGATCGATGCAAATCTCATCGAATCCCGATTTGTGAAGTGTATCGACGGCAGTTTTGGCCATCGTGCCGGTATGATGCCGCCCGAGCATGGCGAGTATTGGGTCGTTGAAGGACTGCACACCGAGGGAAATGCGCGTAATTCCACAGGATTTGAGGGCGGCGGCGTGCGTGGCATCGATGTGTTCCGGATTTGCTTCGAACGTCATCTCGGCGGGGGTATTGAATGCGCCGACGATGTGAGAAATGAGGCGGTGCACGTCACGGACATCGAGCATGGACGGCGTGCCGCCGCCGAAATAGAGCGTCGTAAGGTTTTTCCCGAGGAAATCTGTCTTTCTCAGGTCGAATTCTGCGCACAGGCTGGCGACGTAATCGGCCGAAGGTACCGGCTTAATGACGGATGAACAGAATGCGCAGTAACGGCATCGTCGCATACAGAACGGAACATGGATGTAGATTCCAAAATCGTTGTCGTCGTAGAGTTCGTCGAGTGAGTGCGATTGAAAGAAATCGAGAAACTGCATGGAAAAGAAGGGAGTTTGAGTGGGGTGTTTGAGTGGGAAGTTTGAGATTGAGTGGGGGAGGG
>JAZODZ010000391.1:0-3541 GCA_045597285.1 Myxococcota bacterium | reverse complement strand
TCACGTTTAGTAGCCCCCGGTTGGCGCGTAAGCGCCTACCGGGGGATCAGGTCATTCAACCATAACCATCCCCGTAGGGGATTCCCCCAAAATACTTACAATAATACAAAATGTCCCTTCCTTAGCCCGATGGGAGAGGGTGCCGCACAGCGGCGGGTGAGGTAAGATATATGTCAGATCGCATGGCACTGTTTACACGCATATCCGACTATCTCTTTGCGTCGTACCGGTGGGGATGCATGAACAGCCCGGGCGCACTCGCCCCAAAACCACTGGGACTGTCCATCGATCTGCTCGAATACCAACGTCTGAACCAACCGGCTTACGGTGCCTATTGCGAAATCTATGGCCGAACCGAGCGAGGAACTTCGATTCTGGATTACCCGCCCATCCCTGTCGAGTGCTTCAAATGCGCCGATATGGCGTCATTTCCGAAGGAAACAAGCATCGCCGAGTTTCATTCCGCTGAAGATGCCGACGGAAGAAAGGCCATTCATCGGTTTTGCGACAAAGGTATGCCACAGCGTTCACAGATTTACGCTTTTACGCTGATGATTGCCCGTATCATGCAGCCGACGACGCGGGTATTTTCCATGCTGCCATCGAGCTATGACGATATCCATGCCCAGGAATCATTCATGGTCACGTCGTTTGTCGAAACGCTCGGATCCGCTGATTCCGGGCATTTTACAGATTTGGAACAGCTTATCACGGCGATTGAAAAAGCTTCGGAGGACAAGGTTCCGGTGCATCTGATGGGGACGCCGGAACAGTATCATGCGCTTCTCGATGTGATGGGAGAACGAACTGTCACGAGCGATTCGTGGAGCTGTGCCATGCTCGTAGGCGCGGCATTGCATGACCGGAAATCCTTGGCAGAACTCAAGGACAGGCTGGCACAGAAGCTCGGGTTCAACCGCGGCAACATCTATGGTGAGTTCGGGATGTGCGAACTTTCCAGCCAGGGATATGAGATTTGCGCCTTGAATTGCCCCGGCGACGCGCCCGAAGAAGGGCTGTATATTTTCCCGAACTGGGTCAAATGCATGGTCTTTAACCCGGAAACCATGGCACCGCTCCTGCCGGGGAACCGTGGCAGAATCGCCATATTCGATTTATGCAATATGGACAGCGCGGCATTCGTCCTGACCGAATGCGAGGGAGAGCTCGTCACGCTGCCGGAACCGCTCAGATCGCGGGTTCAGGGACATCCCAAATATGCTTTGAAATTCCACGGCAGAGCATCGGAAACGATACCCGAATGCTGCCGCGCCCAATGGAAAACATGGGCCGGGCGTATTGCACGGCAATAGCCCGGCCAGCCGGGCGTATGACAATAGCCCGGCTCCACAAGCAAAAAAGCAAGAACTTAGTCAAGAACTTAGTAAAGACGTTCCATGGAACGTCTCTTCCAGCCCAAACGTCTCTCACAGCCCAAACGTCGTGGAACGCACCACACAAACCGGAATCGGAGGATCGCGATGAATATACAGAAAAAAAGAGCAATTATCTGCCTATTGTCGGCGCTCGGACTTTCACTTGCCGCCTGCTCCGAACCCGTGGAAGCAGATCCGTGCGACTACAGCAGCGACTGTGATGACAACATGGTTTGCCGAAATAAGATTTGCGTTCCCGATCCTTGCATTGACGGGCGCAGTTCCGAAGGGGAAAGCGACATCGACTGCGGCCATGTCTGCAACGAGCGATGCGATGCCGGCCTGAAATGCCTGATCGATGATGACTGCAAATCCGGCGTTTGCAGTGATGAAAAGTGCATCGATCCCGAAAAAGGCTGCACCAAAGCCGAGGCCGGCGATTTGCTGATGACCGAGATTCTGAACAACGTCAGCACGGGCAAAACGTTCGACAACATCGGCGACAAGCAGACCGAGTTTTTTGAGATTTATAACACTTCGCAAAAGAAGATCGGGCTGAGTGCGCTTTCGATTCAGTGCACGCGAACGGATGACGGCAGCAACAAGACCGTGTTGTTTGACAGGTTTGCGATGGGCTGCCTGGAACCGCACAATGCGGCGCTCGTCAGCAACACGGCGATCGCGGATGTCCCCGAGGGCGTCATCAATATCAAGGGATTATCTGCTCCGGGGCAGCTCATCAATACTGCGACCTATTCGTGCGTTCTGATTCAGAATTCCATCAATGCCAACGGTGGATCCGTGCAAACGCCGCTGCATACCGTGATCATCGACGGGACGGCTGGCGCAGGCGTATCGGAAGTGCTCGATCCCATAAAGTACACCACCGCGTCGCAACCCATGAAGCTGCACACCGAAGTGAGTGAGAGGGGCGCAAAGCACAGCCCGGGCTACTGCACGAATGGCGCGTTGTTTATCAATCAGTGTCTGTCGACGTGCGAAAATGGAAAGGCAGATCCCGGCGAAACCGATGTCGACTGCGGCGGCAATCTGTGCACGCCATGCGCCACCGGTTGGCACTGCGCCACGAATGACGACTGCATATCAAAACTATGTACGGCGAGCGTTTGCGAAGCTCAGTCGTGTGCCATTTCGGGATGCCCGGAAGGATACACATGTGACATCGCATCCGGCGACTGCTATTCGTGCTCGGACAACAAAAAGAACGGCGACGAAACCGATGTCGACTGCGGCGGCACAGAATGCGGCCGGTGCAGACAAGGCCTGGGGTGCCGCGACGACAACGACTGCGAGTCGATGAGCTGTCAGAGCGGCCACTGCGTCGGGGAACCCATCGACTGCCAGTCCGCGCATTCCGGCGACATTCTGCTGACTGAAGTCATGAACAACGCGGCAACCGCAAAGGATATGGCGACATTCCGGCCCGGCAGCGGCCAGAAACAGGTCGAGTTTTTCGAGCTTTACAACGCGAGCGAACACGCCGTCAGCCTCGACGACTTGTCGATAAACCTGACGCGGCTTGACAAATCTGGCAATGGTTCATTTGCCCTTCGTGGCTGCCTCAAGGCCGGTCAGGCTGCCGTCGTTTCGGGCACGAAGATGGCCGGGCTGCCGGACAGCGTATTCAACCTCGTGCTCGCCTCTATGCCCGCCAATTCCCTTACCAATACTGCGACTTACCAATACTCGCTTGCCACACCGACCGAAACCATCCATACCATCCACGACGGCGCGGCCGCGAAAGAGGGCATTTCGCGCATCATCCCGACGCTCGATGGCGGCGATGACGATCAACTGCTTTCCAACCACGACGAAATCAACGCGGCGCTAAAGCACAGCCCGGGCTATTGCACGAACGGGACGCTTTATGAGAATGGCTGCGAGAATCTTTGCGAGAACGGCAAACTCGACGCCGGCGAAACAGGCGTAGACTGCGGCGGCGCGTGCGCGCCGTGCGCCGTAGGCCAGGCGTGTGTTTCCAACGGCGACTGTGCATCCAATGTTTGCGTCGGGAAGATTTGCGAGCCACCCAAATGCACCGATGACGCCGCCTGCCCCGACGGTTGGTGCAACAAAACAACCGGTGTCTGTGAAACGTGTTACGACGGAATACAGAACGGCGGCGAAGATGGCGAAACCGATGT
>JAZODZ010000390.1:0-11617 GCA_045597285.1 Myxococcota bacterium | reverse complement strand
GCTCGAATTCGTATGAAAGACGAGCATATTTGTTACACGGTATCGCATGGCTGTAAGCCAGAGCCGCAGCAGCTCGCCGATAACAGTAAATATAATCTGCCGGCCTTATGATCTTGTTGTTGCAAAACAATAGCCCCGTCTTGATGCTGAGTGGCTGCTGGTAAAGATTTGCGTAGTGCAGAATCTCACGGCCGAGTAAATCGATAGGAATAATCTGGTGCCCACTGAACATGAGATGCCGTGTGAGCGCGATGAAAATATTGACACTCGAGCTGATGAAAAGCGGGTAGTTGCCGACGTAGATGAGGTAAAGCCCTGAAGTCCTGTTCTGAGGAAGATTGGCCGAGAAAAATGGCCCAAACCATTTGACAACCCATTCGGCCGGCCCAGCATAGGGATCGTTCTGCGGAACCGAAATATCAAGCGCAGGGGCCTCTTCTTCACCCGGCGCTGTGATGATCGGATTTTCTGTCAGTTCGCTTGGTAAACCAGACGCATCGGGACTGACGGCACAAAACTCTTTAACCGAGTTGATTCCAGAAATACTCTTTGCCATAAACCTGCCTCAAACATGAGGAATAGAACAACGCTTAAAAATGACTGACACGACAGAAATATGCAAGTTTTAAGATAGGCTCTGTTTTGGGAAAATTTAAAAAGCCGCATATCCTGTGAATATGCGGCTCATCAAACATCATGCGTTTTCGTCTTTCTTTTCGTCTTCGGCATCCACTGGTTCTTTTGAGGATGAATCGTCTTTAGCCAGAATCGGACGCCTCGATTTAATCGTGAGCGGAATGCCCGCGATGAGGCAAATGATAGCCAGAATGAGTCCCACTGCGGTGATGTGGAATGCCGTGACGGCCTTCTCGGAATCGTCATCCGTGGTGACATTGTTCTCAATAGCGTCTTTATATGGCTGTATTCCGAGCGATTCTTTGAACCCGACGATCTGTCTGTCGTTAATCCAGATCGTGGGGGCACCCTGCAGGCCACTATTCTTGATCTGAGAGATCATGTCTGCCACAGCTTTGGATGATTCCGGATCCGTAACGCACTGTTTGAACGAATCTTCGTTGATGCTGCATTGGCGAGCATAATCGAGCAGAACGTTGATGTCTTTGCTGGGGTTGTCAAAAAGACAGTCGGCGAACTGATCCTCTTTTTTCTGCTTTTCAGCGCAATAATATGCCACACAAGCTTCGAGATTCTTTCCAAGCGGGATAGTCAGGCGCGTGAAGTTGATCTTGTCGCCGTATTCACTGAGGAGTGCATTCAGTTTTGGATGGAGCTTTCGGCAATGCGGGCAATCGAAACTCGAGATTTCGACGACGTTAATCTTGTTTTCGACATAAAAAGATCGAATGAACGCGGGGACGGGATCGGCGTCAGCAGCGACTTCGGGGACGGGCGGAGGAAATGCGGCTTCCTTCGTGCCGAAAGCAATCGGGCCGCACGCAATGGCGAGATAAAATGCACACCAAAACACGGGATGTAGTTTTGTCGCGGGTTTGGGGATCTCGTCGTCTTCCGTCTTGTTCATCAATAGCAATACCGCGGGAATGACGGATATCAGTGCCCATGTGTCGATGCCCATGCACAGCCAGCAGAAAGCATGGATTTGAACGGCCTGGATAATAATAAAGGCCATGGCACCGATGGCGCAGCAGATAATGGCGAGCGGTATCCAAAACGTCGAAAGCGATTTCTCCATGACTTTTTCTTTGGTTCTCGCAAAGAAAAAGCTCGTCAGGAAAAAGAATGAGTAGGCAACAAGCCCTAACGTCGGGAGAAAAATGCCGTATTTTTGCCCAAAATCAGATTGTGCCACGACAGCACATGAAGCACCTTCTTCGCAGAACGTATGGGCTACAAAGTAGTAATCGACTGCAAGCATCGACGCAAACGCAAGTGCGCCGAGCGAGCAAATGCGGATGGCAGTGTAAAGCCAGCCGCGTGGAATCTGGCGTATTTTCATTAAAAAGTCCTGTTTATTGAAATTTGGGGAAACTGAATCTTAGTCAGTTTCCGATAGATGGCGCGGTTTAGCAAAACAACGCACAATGTGCAACTTTCATGTGCCATTATGCTTTCTGAATGGCATCATTCCATGCTTTCCGCTTGAGTGAACGCCAGTTCTGATCCTTTTCCGGGACAAATGTGACATCGCTTTTCCATGCTTTGCGGAGTGCCTGGATATCCTGATAAAGTCCGATGCCGAGTGAGGCACACATGGCGGCTCCGAGTGCCGTGGTTTGCAGATTTTCGGGTCGAATCAGCGTCGTATTGAGCAAATCGGCCTGCATTTGCATGAGCAGATTGTCGATGCTTGCGCCCCCGTCGACTTTGAGCGAGGTCAGCGGAGATTTGAGGTCACTGATCATGGCTTCGAGCAGGTCGGTGTTCTGCTGGCAAATGCCCATGAGTGCAGCGCGTGCGATGTGTCCTTTCGTCGTGGCTCGCGTCATGCCGATCATGAGACCGCGTGCGCTGGGGCGCCAGTGCGGGGCACCGAGCCCTGTCAAGGCCGGAACCAAAATCACGCCACCGTCGTCATCGACCGATTTGGCCAGCTCTTCAATTTCTGAAGAAGATTTCATGATGCCGAGGCCGTCACGGAGCCATTGCACGAGCGCTCCGGCAACAAATGCACTGCCTTCAAGCGCATAGTGTATTTCGTTGCCGAGTTTCCAGGCGCAGGTGGAAAGAAGCCCGTGTTCCGAATGGATGATGTTCGTGCCCGTGTTGAGCAGCAGAAAGGCACCCGTGCCAAACGTGCATTTGGCCTCCCCTTCTTCAAAACAGCATTGTCCAAACAGGGCGGCCTGCTGGTCGCCAAGCATTCCCGCAATAGGAATGCCGTCCGGCAGCCCCGGCACATGCCACGTGCGCCCGAAAATCGCATTATTGTCGAGTATTTTGGGCAATATCGCGGCGGGAATGTTAAAGATGTCGAGCAGTTCGTCGTCCCAGCGAGCGGTCGACAAATCCATTAAGAGCGTGCGAGAGGCATTGGAGGGATCCGTCGCGTGTATTCTTCCCCCCGTGAGCTGCCACAGGATCCATGTGTCGACAGTTCCAAAACAGAGTTCCCCGGCTTCGGCAGTCTTTTGCATGTCCGTGTGATCGAGTATCCAGCGAATTTTTGTGGCCGAAAAATAGGGATCGCAAAGCAGGCCTGTTTTTTTTCGGAGCTTTTCTTCGAGGCCTCTTTCTTTAAGGCTGGCGCAGTATTGCGTCGTTCTGCGGCATTGCCACACGATGGCATTATATATAGGCTTTCCAGTCTTTCTTTCCCATATCGTGGTCGTTTCTCGCTGGTTCGTAATGCCGATGGCCGCGATGTCCCGGGAATCAATTCTGGCGCGGGCAATGGCGGTTCCAATCGCTTCGAGCACGGATTGCCAGATGTTGTCGGGATTGTGTTCCACGAAATCGGGTTGCGGATAAAGCTGAGGGAATTCACACGATGCGGTGCCGCATACGCGCAGATTTTCGTCGATGATGACGACGGTTGTCGACGTCGTGCCCTGGTCGATGGCGAGTATGTATTGCATGGTTTTGAGCAGAAAGGAGATGGGGGAAGGGAAGGATTATCCAAATGGCGCGTGCCGTATGCCAATAGGCACGCGCGGCCGGCGTATGTCAATAGCCGGCCGAACAAAAGCAAACATCAATGGTTGCGTGCGTTCAGGCGTTTGAGCATGAAATCGTGCACGATTTTGGCGCGTGCATCCCATGTGAGATTTTCGGCGTCTTTGGCGGCTTCGGCCCCGAGCCTGTCGATGAGTTCGGCATTGTCGATGAGTGCGTTGAAACCATTGAGTTCGGCCTTTTCGTCATCGGGTTTGACAAGCCAGGCGTTGCGACCGTGTTCGAGGAGCTCGGCCGTATCCGGCGCATCGGGAGCATAGATGGCGCGGCCGGCGGCAAGATAGGCGTACAATTTGATGGGCAGCACTGTGTTTCCGGCTTTTTTCAGGGGGCCTGCCGTGGGCGGGATGATGAGCACGTCGGCGGCATAAAGATAAGGCGCAATGCTTCCATATTGTTTCCAGCCAAAGATATGGCAGTTGGCCATCTGCTCGGCGACGATCTCGAAATCGCCGCGTTCGCGGCTTCCGACAAAGGCGAAATGGACATCCGGCCGGGCTTCGGCGAGTCGAAGAATGTGATCAAGGCCTTTCTTCAGATCGATGCGTCCCGAGTACATCGCGATTTTCGCATCCTTAGGCAGACCAACGATTTCGCGTGCCTGTTCGCGTGTCAGGACGGGCTCGTAATGGGCTTTTTGGAAACCGTTGTGCGCAATGCACGTCTTTTCAGGATCGATACCGAGATCGAGATAGGCATGGCGAGCATAGTCGGAATGGTATGTCATGCCGAGGAAATTCGGGCTTTTGAAGAAGGCGCGGAACATGTGTCCCATGGGAGGATACTGGAGAGGCCATGGCCTGTAGGTGTCCATGACCACGGGCATTCGGAGCGCAAGCGCCATCCAGACGACGGGAATGTTGCGGCAGTAAATGAGATCGAACTGTTTAAGGACGCGGGCAAAACGAGCGCATACTGCCGGATGTGCCAGCTTTTCGAGGATGCGCGGGCCGGGAAAGCAGGAATGATAGAGTTCGATTTTGAAAGGACCATCGACATGGAAATAGTCGCGCAAATCATCGGCACTGGCGTTTGTCGTCTTGTTGCTGGCTGGTAAAAACAACGTCACTTCCACATCGTCGAGCTTTGACATTGCCGACATGCTGTTCATCACCTGCTCGCCATCGGCGGCAGAGAATGGCAGGACCTGATCAAAAACATAAGCGATTCTCATATAAAATCCTTCTCCATGGAGTGTTGAAAAAAATCTATTGAGGGACGCAAAAAAGCGCGATTACTATAACGCTTAATCTTTGGAGATATTGCATAAAAAGCACATATTTTTTGGCGTAACTATTCAGTCCTTCTCCCCCCCCCCGCCGCTATCGCGGCACTTCCTCTCCATAAATGGCTGAGGAAGGGACATTTTGTATTATTGTATGTATTTTGGGGGAATCCCCTACGGGGATAATTATGGTTGAATGACCTGATCCCCCGGTAGGCGCTTACGCGCCAACCGGGGGCTACTAAACGTGAAGCCCTACGGGCTTCTATTATTTGCATCATTTACAGCAATTGTCCCTTCCTTAGTCCATTAGAGAGGGGGGAGTATTGTCATTACATTATTATGACCAGAATAATAGAGGCTGATTTAACCGAACCAAACATTTTTCATTGACGATGGTCGAGTGGGTTTCCAATAAGAGGTGTTCAAAGACAAAGACCTGTCACGGTTGAAGTAAAAACGGCGAAAGCGTTGAAGTATGCGGTCATGACGATGATGGGATCGTCATGTCGCGATGCCGGTTTGGAACCAGGAGACTCAGATGAAAAAAGTTATTAAATTAAAGAGAAACGGCCGAAGCATCATTGAAGACTTGATGGAGGATGACGAGATCGAGAGTTCAGAGAAGGAAAAGGAAAATGCAAAAGATTTGAGCGTGTATCAGCTCATTGGGAAAGTTGTGAAGCTGTCGCACAATGAATCGATTACGGTGACTGGGGAGATTCAGGAATACGCCGATGAGCTGGGGAGCCGGCTCGATCTGACGCCGATGCAGGCGCTTTTATTGTCTGTGTTTGTCAATCAGAGCGACGACGATTCGATTAGGCCGCGCGACATCGCGAATCACTTCGATGGGGATTTGTGCAGTGTCCTGTCGGTGAATTCGGATATTCAAAGTCTCGTCGAGCGAGAGGTTATTCAGAGCGTGAAGAGCAGAAACCGGTTGCGCGGAAAGAGCATGGAAATCGTCTATCGCGTACCGCAGAAAACGGTTGTAAGTCTCGAAAAAGGCAGTCTTCCGGAGCGTTCCCAGATCAAGGCTCTCGATGCGGATGATTGGATTGAAGCCGCCAGTGATCTTTTGGAACAGCGGAGCAATGACGAAATGGATGATGAGATGCTCTTTCAGTTGCTCGACAAGCTCGTGAAGGAAAATACGCACCTCGAAATGGTGAGAAAGATTAGGGATTTGCAACTGGGGGCGAGCAGTCTTGTTCTGTATTTGGTGATGAGCCTTTGTTATATCAATGATCGGGATGATCACATTGTGGAGCGCGATATTCGCGATTATTTTGAGCGCCGCGAGATGCGACATCACGTATCGGAGTTGGCATCTGGAAAACATATATTGATGGAAAAGAATCTCGTCGAGCATGTGAATTCCGATGGCATGGTGGAACCCGAGACATGGCAGCTGACGGATTTGTCGAAAACAGAAATTTTCAGTGAACTCAATCTTTTTACGCGGACGAAAAAGAATTCCAGGCTGAAAACGAGCGATTCCATCGAAGTAAAAGATCTTTTCTATTCCGAGGCGTTGAAGAAACAGATTGCGGATGTGGAGAAGTTTTTTGACAGTGAACGGCTGGGCAAAATCCAGGAAAGGTTGGAAAAGAAGGGGATGCGCAAGGGGATTGCAATTCTGTTTTATGGTGCCCCGGGGACGGGAAAGACCGAAACGGTGCTTCAGCTTGCTCGTATGTCCGGGCGCGATATCATGCAGGTCGATATTCCGAGCATTCGCAGCAAGTGGGTTGGCGAAACGGAAAAGAATATAAAAAATGTTTTTGATAGCTATAAACGGGCCTGCAAGGGTGCCGAGCGTCTGCCGATCCTGTTGTTTAACGAGGCCGATGCGATTCTGACGAGTCGCACAGAGCAGACGACACAAGCGGTCGACAAGATGGAGAATGCGATGCAGAATATCATTCTCCAGGAGATGGAAACGTTGGATGGGATTATGATTGCGACGACAAACCTGACGGGGGTTCTGGATCCGGCATTTGAACGTCGATTTCTTTACAAGCTCGAGTTTGAGAAGCCGGACATCGGGATTCGTTCGCAAATCTGGCAATCGATGCTTCCCGAGCTGACCGATAAACAGGCAAAGGTTTTGGCGGAACGGTATGAATTTACGGGTGGGCAGATTGAGAATATCACGAGGAAAAACATTATTAGTAATATAATTGAATTACGGGATGATATCGATTTTGATACGATTCTTGAGAATTGCAAAACGGAGTTGATCAAGGCGAAGGAAAGCCGGCGTAGGGTAGGGTTTATCGACTGAATGTGATTGAGTGAGCACGATGGTTAAAGCGAGGCGGCGTTTTAGCCATCGGCGAGTCGGTGCGTGTGCGAAGGCGCAAAACCGCATGATTTCAAGCGGTTTATCATGTCGATGGAATTTGCGTCGGTTGTTGCGCGGCTATTTCATACGCCGCGCTTTGGCTGTGCTATTGCAGGCAATACGCACAGCCTTTTTTTTGCTGTTGTGCGGGGCGTCGCGGGGTTCGTGTGGGGGGATGTCCTGGGGGGATGTAAAAAAACATTGCTCTTTCACGTGAAAACAGATTATACGCGGCGCTCAGTTTTGTACGTATCGAACGTCAAAACTGTGAGACTGGGAGCAGGCCTTTTGGTTTGTGAACAGTTTCGGGTTGCATTCATGCAGCAGGAAATTCCCTGTATGGGGGAATAAATTCCATAGAGAAAGCATTTATTCAGGGGGAGTTCCTCGGTTTGAGGAAAAGTTTCCTTACTTTTTTCAGGAGTTAGAAAAAGATGTTTCAAAATGTGAAGGTAAGTCGAGTTTTTATCGTCATGGCAGCCGCCGCTTGCATCGGTATGACTGGATGCAAGATTCAGCTTCCTGATCAGAACAACAATCAGGCACCGGCGGCCCAGGCACCGGCGGCCCAGGCACCGGTAGCTCAGGCTCCGGCAGCTGCAGTAGCACTTCCTGCTGCTCTTGACATGAATACTCCGATGCCGCTCCAGATTGCCGCTCTTCCAGTGAAAGGCAATCCGAATGCTAAGGTTACCTTGGTAGAGTTCAGCGATTATCAGTGCCCCTATTGCTCGAAAGTTGAACCGACGATTGAAGCGCTTCTCAAAGCCTATCCGAATGATCTCCGCGTCGCTTTCATCAATCATCCCCTTGGGTTCCATCAGAACGCAATGCCGGCTGCGAAGGCTGCCTATGCTGCACATCTCCAGGGCCGTCATTGGGATATGCACGCCGCTCTGTTTGCCAATCAGCGTGCCCTTACGCCTGAATTCTTCAAGGCAAAGGCGCAGGAACTCGGTCTCGACATGGCCAAATTCGAAGCTGACATGAACAACCCCGAAACCGAGAAGATCATCAACAAAGGTATGAACGATGCACGTCCTTATGGCATCGGTGGCACGCCTTCCTTCCTCATCAATGGCGTTGTTTTCGTGGGTGCCCAGCCTCTCGACAACTTCAAGAAAGTGATCGATGCCGAGCTCAAACGTGCCAACGATGTTGCTGCTGCGAAGAATCTTTCGGGTGAAGCTCTTTACAAAGAACTCGTGAACAGCGCACCGAAACCCAAAGCTGAAGAGCCCGAAGAAGAAAAAGCTCCCGCCGGCCGTGTGATGGTTGACCTCTCGACCGCTCCGATGCTCGGTGATGTGAATGCGCCGATTACCATCGTTGAATTCACCGATTTCCAGTGCCCGTTCTGTAGCCGTGGCAATACGACGGTTCATCAGTTGATCGAAAACAATCCTGGTAAAATCCGTCTTGCATTCCGTCATTTCCCGCTCAGCTTCCATGACAAAGCCAAGCTCGCTCACCAGGCCGCAGAAGCAGCCAAGATGCAGGGCAAATTCTGGGAATACTATGACAAACTGTTTGCCAACCAGGATAAACTCGATCGCGATAACCTGATCAATTTCGCGAAAGAACTCGGACTCGATGAAGCCAAATTCGTTGCCGATATGGACAGCGAAGCCGTCGTGAAAATCGTCGAAGGCGATATTGCAGCCGGTTCCGATGCTGGTGTCCAGGGTACGCCGCACTTCCTCATCAACGGTTCGGCTCTGAGTGGTGCTCAGCCTCTCAATGCTTTCCAGGCCGCTCTTGACAAAGAACTCCTTGCTGCCAAGCCTTATATGGACAAGGGCCTTGTCGGCAATGCCCTTTATGAGCAGATCATCAAGGACAATCAGCCTGCTCCTCTCGTCGTCAACATTGAAGGCGCTCCCTTCAAGGGCCCGGCGGATGCACCTGTTACGCTCGTTCAGTTCTCCGAATTCCAGTGCCCGTTCTGCTCCAAAGTTGAGCCCACGATCAAAGCCCTCATGGATGATCCTGCATACGCTGGCAAGATCAAGGTCGTCTTCAAACAGTTCCCGCTCGGCTTCCATGACAAAGCCCACAAAGCTGCTGAAGCTGCACTGTTTGCTCACAGCAAAGGCAAATTCTGGGAAATGCATGAAAAAATGTTTGCCAACCAGAGTGCGCTCGATGTCGACAGCCTCATCAAATATGCGACGGAAGTTGGCCTGAATGGCGATGAACTCAAAGCCGCTCTCGATGCCAATACCTTCGCGAAAGCCGTCGATGATGATGCCGAAGCCGGCAAGGCCGTGGGCGTTCAGGGTACGCCGTCGTTCGTCATCAATGGCGAGCTCGTCGTGGGTGCGCTTCCTGTCGAAGCCTTCAAGGCTAAGATTGACAAAGCCCTCAAGACTGCTGGCAAGTAATAGCCTCACCCCCTGCCCCCTCTCCAAAGGAGAGGGGGGAGAGTTTTGTTTAGAGCCTCACCCCCTGCCCCCTCTCCAAAGGAGAGGGGGATTATGGCCACAACAGTAATATCTGTTAAGCAACGAAACCGCCTTTTGGGCGGTTTCGTTGTTTTTTATATCGTTTGTCCATTGTTTCGTGTAAAATTGCGTCGCTGTATTGCATTACATCGTCGTTATACGATTGAAACACACACAGGAGTTTGGAATGCTTAAGAACGCTCGATTAAATCGCATACTCGCTATCGCGTCATTTTTTGCCATCACTGGTATTTGCGCCATTTCAGATTATCAGCCGCTCTCAAATCTCGTCGTGAATGAGGCCGTGGCTCAGAGCAAAGATAATATTGTTCTGTATCCTGACGACAATCTTCCAATCAAGGGGGATCCGAATGCTATCGTCACGATTATCGAGTTCAGCGATTATCAGTGTCCGTTCTGCTCGAGAGCGGAGCCGACGCTTGATCAGTTGTTACAGGATTATCCTACAGAAGTCCGCGTCGCTTTTGCTCAGAATCCTCTTGGTTTTCATCAGAATGCAAAGCCTGCTGCCAAGGCGTCATACGCCGCATGGAAACAGGGAAAATTCTGGGAAATGCACGAGCTTTTATTCGCGAATCAGAAAGAATTATCGCGTGAGTTTTATATCGAGAAAGCGGAAGAGCTGGGCTTGAACAGCGAAAAATTTATTCGCGACATGGATTCGGATGCAGCCGAAAGTTATATTCAAAAATGTATGGACGAAGGTCAGCCTTATGGTGTGAGCGGGACGCCTTCATTCGTGATCAACGGCGTTTTGTTTGTCGGTGCGCAGCCGATCGATAAGTTTAAGGAAGTCATCGATAAAGAAATTGCTCGCGCCAATGAAGTGGCGAAGAGTAAGAAGCTGAAGGGGGACAAGCTGTATCGCGAGCTCGTTCAGTCTGCGCCCAAAAATGCTGATAAAAATGATGATGCCGATGATACGGACAAAAATGATAAACGTCATTACATTGCGGATGGCAAATCTCCTATTCTCGGTGACAAAAATGCACCGATAACGATTGTCGAGTTTACGGATTTCCAATGTCCGTTCTGCAAACGTGCCAATGATACGATTCATACCCTGATGGTGAACAATCCCGGCAAAGTTCGCATTCTTTTCAAACATTACCCGTTGCCATTCCACGATAAGGCCAAACTGGCGCATCAGGCTGCAGAGGCGGCTAAAAACCAGAAGAAATTCTGGGAATATCACGATTTGCTTTTTGCCAATTCGAATGCATTGACGCGTGAGGATTTGATCGATTATGCGGAACGATTAAATCTGAACATGAAAAAATTCATCGCGGATATGGATGACCAGAAAACGATTGATATCGTTGAAGCCGATATCAAGGAAGGTTCGGATGCAGGCGTGAGAGGAACACCGCATTTCCTCCTTAATGGATCCGTGTTATCGGGTGCCCAGCCGCTGGAGGCATTCCAGAGAAAGCTCGATAGTGAATTGGAAGTCGCTAAAAAATATAAAAAGCTCAAGGGGGCAAAATTATATGAAAAGATCGTCAATGATGCTCCGGAGCCCGAAAAAATCAAAATCGATATTGCAGGTTCGCCGACTTTAGGCAAGGCTAAAGCCCCTGTTCAGATTTTCCTCTTTACCGATTTCCAGTGCCCGTACTGCAACCGATTGAGGACAACGCTGGATACGATTATGGCAGATTCTGATTATAAAGACAAAGTCATGATCGTATATAAGAATATGCCTCTTCCATTCCACTCGAATGCTCAAAAAGCTGCCGAGGCGGGGATGTATGCCCATCGATATGGCAAATTCATGGAAATGCACAACGCGATGTTCGAGGATCAGGACAATCTGACGATCGATGATCTCAAGGCGAAGGCAAAGAGTGTCGGACTCGATCCCGACAAACTCGAAAAAGCCCTTGATGACGAAACATATAAAGATACTGTTCAAAAAGTTCG
>JAZODZ010000389.1:0-5038 GCA_045597285.1 Myxococcota bacterium | reverse complement strand
TATTATTAGATATGGAAGGCGTGGAAGGTATGGAGGGTATTATAATGCAGATCCCAAATGGGCTTTTGGCTTTGGTCTGCTCGCGCTTATGATTGGATTGGGACTTTTTATATATTCGTTAGTAGAAAATAGTGACACAGTGGAAGTAAATGCATCGTATCAAGAAGAAAACTGTCAAACAGATATTAGGGGAAAATACGAAACAAAGAACGGTAAACGCGAATGGGTAAGAAGAGATTTCACACTCTGTGATTATACGGTTTCATACGAAATTGATGGACAATTGTATGAAGAAAAACTCACACAAGTCAACAAAAACAGTATCAAACCTGGCAAACGCTGGGTAGAGCATAAACGAGAGGGTACTTCCGGATCATTTGGCTTTATCGGTATAATTATGATGGTTTTTGGTGTGTTTGCGATTGCCGGTGGCGTAGTTTCAGCGATTGGCAATCGGATTCTTGAAGATATCGGCAATCGGATTCTTGAAGATATCAACGATAGATAAGAACGCCATAAGCCACGATATGTTTTTTATGTGAGCGCGGCTATCTGCGATACGCCGCGCTTGCTCGCCTATGCGCCGCAGGCGCATACGGCGAACGTTCCATAGAACGTCTCTACATGGTTCTATGCGCTTATTTTTCACTTCCTTAACAATAATATCTTCCGTAGTATTCTGACAGTGCTTTAATGGATTGTTTCATCCGTTGCTGTACACTCTGCTTGGAAACATGCAGAATGTCCCCAATTTCGTCGAACGTGAAGCTATTGTCGTCTTCATCGTCAAAACAAATGTCCCGGATATCGACTGAAATATCGAGTCGGTTACAAATATCCGCAACGCTGTATTTGTTTTTGGGAATAAACCCAAGATGGAGAAGAATAACTAACTTGTCCTTATTTTTCAGTGCTTTGTTGTCCAGAATGGCATCTTCCGAAAAGTTTTGACTCGTCTCTTTCTTTTCGAGATATTCATCGGGACGCATGGCATTATCCCGAAGAGATGTACGCAGATGCTGGCTCTCTTTCTTTTCGTCATCATCGAGAGATATCCAGTGTCTGTACGGATGTATGGATTTCAGTTTTTGCCGGATAGCATCTTTGATTTCGTATGCTGCAAATGAATTGAAGGAAGCTGTTTTGCCGATTTGAGAATTGTATGCTTTCGAGGGATCATATTTTTCAATGGCCTTGATAAAGCCGATTTCAGCCCATTCTTCAAGTTGCCAGGCCATGCTGTCAGGAAGATCGGCCTGAATCATCATATAATTGATGTTCTTGTCGAGAAGGAAACGTTTTTCATATAACAAGTTTTGGATGGCATTGAGATAATTGGCCAGTCGTTTTTGAATCTTGATCGATTCCTTCATGCTCTCGGCCTGTGAGCAGATGAAATTTCGGCAGAAAGGCAGGCTTTCACAAAGTGAAACGCTTTCTTCACGATGGCTTTTCCAGTCATCATCCTTTATCATTTGGTCAAGCTTGTGATATGTTTTGACGACATCCTGACGGAATGCCTGACATTCCTCCTTTGTCCATTGATAATCATGGTTTTTATGTTTGTTTGTCCGTCTGTAACCGAACAACTTGCTCGTACTTATTTCATTCTTATTATATTGACTCAGACAGTTGACGATATATTTCATGGCCGGTTGTGAAGAAAAGATGGATGTTTTGAGTTCTTTATAATGTTGATTGATTTCCTGGAGCATGTTCATATCCTTTTCCAAACTTGACGAGGCCGCACTTACACTGCTGGAGAACTGAGTCATGATACACATCCTTTATTCGTGTTATGATCAAACCCAGAATCAAATCGCCTTCAGTGTTTCAGTCCTTTACTCGGAGAGTATAAGTACAGAAAACCGATTTTTCGAATCCGAATTTGATGCTTTTTTGACTTGATGCGCTCTCTTTAGCACAAACGGATCGCTTTGTCAAGAAAAAAAATATTTTTTTTTAACTGATCAGACACTCATGGCGTTTCTTAATTCCGTAATCCTATCGAAATCAGGCAGTAGGCAATAGGCAATAGTTCATCAACTGACGATAAGTCTGAATTACCGGGTTTAGTCCACCCCATGAATGTGGCTATAAGTACTAAAAAGTGAATAATCTTATATGCCGCAACCGGGTGAGCGTAGCGAACCCATTTCCCTCTCCCAATGGGAGAGGGTGCCGCGTAGCGGCGGGTGAGGTCAGCTGAACAGTTACCTATTCAGCTGCTTTGTTGTAAAATACCCCACGGCAATCCAGCCCTGACGAGGAGAATCGCGATGGCATACAAGTTTTATGGTTGGAAAAACGCGAATGTTGCACCGAAAGACGCAGTGTTTTTCGACTTCCCGAACCCACGAGTCCTTTACGACAAATTGTTAAAAATCTGGTGCGCGGAGACCTGTGCGCCGCGTCTTCGCGAACGATGGTCGCCCGAAAACCCGACACTTGGCCAGTGCTCCATCACGGCTTTTCTCGTACAGGACATCTTTGGCGGCATCGTCCGCGGCATTGCTCGACCGGATGGAAATTTCCACTGTTACAATGTCATCGGCGATTGCGTGTTCGACCTGACGAGCGAACAGTTTGGCTCGGAAAAACTCGACTATTCCGACAGCAATCCCGAACAGTTTCGCGATGTCCATTTCAAAAAACAGGAAAAGTTCCAGCGCTATTGCCAGCTGCGCAATGAGGTGTGCTATCGGTTCTTTTTGGTTTCCAACCAGGTTCGCGTCGGTTACGGCAGAAAATTTATCGACGATCAGCTCACGTTCTTTGCGTTTCACGGCGTTCCGAACCGAAACAGCGATTATTTTACGAATGTTCAAATCACCGCGGACGAGTTTTTAAGCCTTCACAAAACTTATCCGAAAGAAATCGTGATGTACAGACCGGAAGCCGATGCATTCAGACTGAAATACGTCGACGGCCACCGCGTGCTTTTAGAGGGCATGGATCGGCTGCTGTAACCGAAGTTTGTCGAGTGCGGCCTGAAAATCTGCCGGAAATGGCGCAATAAACTCGCATTGTTCTTCCGTGATCGGATGCATGAAGGCCAGTTTATAGGCGTGAAGTGCAAGCCGTGAAATGATCTTTGTCTTGGCGAGCGTGGCAGGCGCATACAGGGGATCGCCGAGAATCGGCGCATTGTGTTCGCTCAGATGGACGCGAACCTGATGCGTGCGTCCCGTCTGTAGCAGGCACGTCACGAGCGCATACCCCTGCGCATTTCGCGATAATACGCGGTAATCCGTCACTGCTCGCTTGTCCGCGTCGAATCTGGATGTGAACTTTACGCGCTGTGTCGGATGGCGTCCGTAGGGCGTGTCGAAATGGCCACCATCGGGCAGTTTTGGCGCGAGGCATATCGCCATATACTGCCTGTGGACATCGTGTTTGGCGAACATCGGAACGAGTGTTTCGTAAGCTTTTTGTGAACGAGCGACGAGGAGCAGGCCACTCGTTTCGGCATCGAGGCGGTGGACGATTCCGGGGCGGTCGCTTTCACCAACCTGAGCAATTTCGGGGTATTTGGCCAGCAGCCCGTTGACGAGCGTGCCATCGACATGTCCAGCCCCCGGATGCACGACGAGCCCCGCGGGCTTGTCGATGACGAGGATGTGTTCGTCTTCAAAAAGGATATCGAACGGCTGAACCGTCCCGGCGACGGGATGCGCGGCGTCCGCCGGCATCGGGATATCCCAGGTCACGCGATCACCCGCCTGTACTTTCAGGCTTGCGCGGTCGCAGACGCGCCCGTTAATCGCGATTTGACCGGCCTCGATGGCTTTCTTGACTTGCGAACGGGAAAATTCCGGCGCATTGTCGGCAATAAAGCTGTCAATGCGGGCGGTGCAATCGGCAACGGCGGAGTTCATGCAAAAATGCCTTCGAGCTGGCGGATGATGTCCGCCGTGACTTCGTCTATCGACATGGCCGCATTGGAACGGACGACGCAAGGATGGCGTTTGACGACGCGTTCGTAAGCCGCCGCAACGCGTTCCAGATTCTGACGATTTTCGAACGGATCGAGCACCTCACGGCCTGCCCTCATGCGTTCAAGCGCGATATCGACATTGAGGCTGATATAAATCAAAATATCCGCTTCGGGCGCAATTTCGCGGTTCTGCGCATAAATATCATCCTGAAGCTGCTCGAGTTCCGCCGGTGTCGGTTCGTGATCGAAGGCATCGAGCCGCGATCCCTGATAGGCCACGGAGCTGTAAAAATACCTGTCCGTGATGGCGATTTCGCCGCGAGCGATGGCCGGTTTCAGGCAGGTTTCGACGTGTTCGCGCCTGTCATCGACAAAGTACTGCCGTTCGACGGCGAAAGGCAGTCTTTCCGGGGCTTTGCGGATTTTCATCCCAATTTTGCCATGCGTCGGCTCGCACGAAATGGACACGCCCATCCCCTGTTTTCTGAACCATTCGGCAAGGCGAGGAATCTGTGTCGATTTCCCTGTACCGTCGATTCCTTCTACGGCAATGATGACTGGCCTGATATGCATTCGCAATCCCTCTTATATATAAATTGTTCTAACTTCTTCGCCCCCCCAGCCACACATCGTTGTCCCTCGCTTTAACCAGCGAGTCAAGGCGTTTTTTATGGGCACGGCCTGCGGCATACGCCGTGCGCTCGCCTTTGCGCAGAGAGACGTGTCACGACACGTCTCTACATGCGCATACGGCTCGCTGGCGGGCTATCGGCGGCGTTGCCGCCGATACGCCCTCTGGCCGCCCGCTATCGCTAGCGATACGCGGGTGGCGGCACATTTTGCCGCCGAGAATCACCGCAAACCCGCATAAATACTAGACATTTTGCGTAAGCAAAATTTTAAAAATTTGGTCAAAAAGAGATTGTTTTTTTTATGATGCGGTGGGTTTGTAGCTCATAAGCCGTTTAAGGATAATCAGGAAGCAAATTGCAATGAACCATTAATAAGGAATTGTGATATGAACGCCAAGTTCCCTAAAAACAAGATAGTCAAATATTTATTAATAGCCCTATTAATATTTCATTGGGCTTATGGATGTAA
>JAZODZ010000388.1:0-2479 GCA_045597285.1 Myxococcota bacterium | reverse complement strand
AGACGGATTGCGATGACTCCGCGTGTGCAAACGTTCCCGCGTGCCAGACCGCGCCTGCGCAAGAAATCTGCGGCAACTCGATTGACGACGACGGCAACGGCAAGACGGACTGCGATGACTCCGCGTGCGCAAACGATGCTTCTTGCAAGTCTGCCACTCCCGATCCCGTGGACAATCCCGACAACGGCGATGATCCCGACGGCGGTGATCCGACATCCGGCATTTATATCAGCAGCGACTCGGACTGCTCGATGCACCACGGCGATACGCACGGCTCCATTCCGGCATTTTTGCTGGGCATTCTGGGATGTATTCTGATCCGTCGCCGTCGCAAGGCATAAAACCGGCAGGAGGCAGAAGGTCGCAATGATGTAAACGCCTTGCTTTCAGTAAATTTCTCTATCCTCCTGGGGTAAAATACGTCGGAAAAGACAGCTTTTTCGCGTCCCCATGCAGGGCTGAATCGTTACGAACTGCTACAATAATTTCGCAAGAAAAATATGCGTTTTTATGGAATTTCGGGTAAAATCTAAAAAGGTTTGTGTATTTGATAAGGGACAAATTCAAAAGGAGGCTTTATGGCTAATGCATCATTAGGCACGAAAACAGCGTCTAAAGGCACATTGTCTGCCATTGCAGAACGCGTTGCCAATTCGAGGCTGGGTGCGAAACTCGACGCGAAAAAGCAGGAAAATCAGAAAACGAAACAGGATGAATCCATTGGTACCGCAAAGGTTCTGGCGAATTCCCTGAATGTTCGTTCCGGGGCCGGCCAGAATTACCCGCGCATCGGTGGCCTGACAAAAGGCAAAACCATCACGGTTTACGAAGAAAAGGACAACTGGCTTAGAATCGCTTATGGCACGGGCTTCGGCTGGGTTTCAAAACCCTATACCGATTTCGTTTCGCCCACCGTCGAACCCGAGCAGCCGCCCGTCGTCGAGCCCGAACAGCCACCCGCCAAGACTTTCCAGGTGCAGGTCACGGCCGATGTCGGACTGAATCTGCGCAATGTCCCGGGCAATGGTACGACCCCGGCCAGCGGTTCGCAGGTTCTGGACTGCATTCCCTATGGCACGATCCTCACCGTCACCGAAGAGAAAAACGGCTGGTACAAAGTCGAATACAAGGGCCAAACCGGCTGGGTCTGCGCCAACTGGACTGTCGATTACGATCCAAACGTCAAGCCGCCTCAAACGACTGACAACGGCATCATCGTCGATGTCAAGCTCAAGGCACAGCAGACAAACTATACGTGCGGCTCGGCTTCCGGTGCCATGTGTGCCACCACCTATTCCGGCAAGGACGTTACCGAATCCGATATCTGGAACAACTGCGACAAGGGTTACGAAACTTACGTCTATGCCATCACGAACAGCATTAACTACAATCTCAAGAAAAAAGGCAAATCGGGCGACTACAAGTACAAACAGACGACGTCCGACGACAAATTCTATGAAGGCGTCAAGACGAGCCTTAGCATGAACGCCCCCGTCGAATGCCAGCTCAAACCCAACACGCTCGCCGCTTTCGGCTATTCATCGAGCGGCCATTACGTCGTCGCGTCCGGTGCCTACGAAAAAGACGGTGTTAAAATGCTCCGCATCACCGACCCGTTCTCCGGTCAGTGGAAATCAAGTGCACCCAAAGGCCAGGTGTTCGATGCAAAGCTCTCCGACATCCGCGCTTCGATTAAGGCGCACAGCAACTACGTCATGCTGCATTCGTCTGCATCGGTATAACAGGCTTTCTGCTTAACGAAAGGCGCCGTTTAGGTGCCTTTTTTTTGCCTTTTTTGTTGGAGGGGCGGCTATGGGCTCGCCCATACGCCGCCCCGCACCGCCTATGGGCTTGCCTGGTTGTACAAAGACTCACGCTCAATGTAATAATTTCGGCGTAGGATTCGTATCATAAATCTCGCCCATACGGCGGTGCTTTGGGCATTTGTGCATAGCCCGTGGCTGTGTTATAAAACCGATGCCGATCCGGCGATTTGTTTTTATCCATGAGGAACTTTCCATCCATGAGGGATGCTTGATGCGTAATATACGTCGTTATCTTCTAATTGCTGTTCTGACGCTGTTTGTTTGGGGTGCCTTTTTCTCATTAGCCGCTGCGGCACCGAAAAAAAAGCAGGATCGGAATACGGCCAAGGAAACGATTACGTATGTGGTTCAGAAAGGCGACAGCGTCGGTAAAATTGCCCAGAAATTCAGCGTTAAATCTGACGATATCGCTCGCTGGAACAACCTCGCTGATGTCGCGCATATCCGCATTGGGCAAAAACTCCGCATTCGTGTGCCTAAAAATTCCGCAGCTGCAGCGAGCGCCAAATCAGGCGCTGCCGCGCCCACGGTCGTTCAGAATGTTTCGTATGTCGTCAAGAAAGGCGACAATCTCGGCAAAATTGCCCGAAAAACAGGTGTCTCGATCGAAGACCTCAAGAAAAACAACAGTTTTCTGCGCAAAAATCCCGACA